>CAUPYN010000188.1:0-4254 GCA_963515575.1 uncultured Campylobacter sp. | reverse complement strand
CCTGCTCAAAGGCTTTTATCTGCTCGGCAGTGAAAGGTTTGTCAAGGTAGAAACTGACCTTATTGTAGTGTGCTACTGCCATTAGCCCCTCAAAAGTAACCCGCGTTCTCTTTAGCGAAAGAGACTTCAGGCGTGGTACTTGCAAGACGATTTTTAGTGTCTCATCAGTTACGGGACAACCGTCCAGCGAGATATGGCCAATAGGTTTGTTGGCAAAATACTTAAAGCCTTCGCCTGTAACTTGCTTATTATCCTCTAAGATAAGGAGTTTTAGTTTGGGCAAAGTTGCTAAGTATTGGAGGGCTTCATCGGTAATCGCGGTATTGATAAATCCCATATTGACCAACGACTTTACTTGTACGATCTGTGCGACCATCTCGTCGGTTAGGGCAACATCTTTGTAATGATGTCCCTTGCAAAAGCGCTCCTCGGTTACTTCCTTGAGCGCGGCCTCTAAGGTAATAGGGCGACTATAAGCTACCATAACTTTCCTTTAAATTAATTCATCCCACGGCGGCTTTTTACTCCGTGCAATATCCTCGTCCCGCTTAACATAAATTTACCGACAAACCCAAAAATTAAAAAATCAGTCTAAATTTTAATCAAAATCTGCTTAAATTTACCGTATCGGCGCTAAGGCTTAAGCAGCGCTATTTCTATGTAAAAAAATCGTCCAAAAATCGCTCAAAACTATCCCACCGTTTTAAATTCGCGATGCCGCTAAAATCGTCTAAAGTATCTACTTCGCTCATATCTACTTCAAACACTCTATCGTTGTTTATATCATAGACGCGAACTATACCAAAAGCATCGTCGCTAAGGGCTATATACCTTTGAGGTAGCAAAAAATACTCACGAAAATATTCCGTCATTTTTATGATATTAGGGCTAAGGATGTCCGTGATTTCCAGTATCTCTACATCCTGGAAAATCGGGTCAAAAGGCCCGGTATAAGTAAGATATAACTGCGCGAAGCAACTTTGTTTATTTATATTTAACTTGTTTAAAATTTCCGCAACTTCATCCGTATTTTGTCTAAACGGATTTGGGGCCAGCTTTTCTATTTTGTTTTTGATATTTTCTTTTAGCATATGCGTTTCCTTTTTTACATCTTAACGCAGCTATTTACGTGGGTTTATCTAAACTAAATTTAAAAGATAAATTTTACCGCTATTTGTAAATTTAAGCCGGATAAAGTAAAGCGGCGTAGCTAATTGCTCGCCGCAAAAACGATCAAATTTTAGTGTAAAAAGTGGCGCACGCCCGTAAAATACATCGCCATGCCGTGCTCGTTTGCCGCCTGTACGACCTCGTCGTCGCGGATGCTACCGCCCGGCTGTATCACGGCCTTTACGCCAGCCTCGCTTGCGATATCTATACTATCGCGAAATGGGAAAAATGCCTCGCTAGCAAGCGCGCAACCGCGTAAATCAAGTCCCATATCGCGCGCCTTCGCCACGGCTGCACGCGCAGCGTCCACGCGGCTAGTCATACCCATACCGATGGCGACCACGGCACTATTTTTTACATAGACTACGCAGTTGCTTTTAGTAAGCGCCGCGACCTTCCACGCGATTTCAAGGTCTTTTAGCTCGGCCTCGTTAGCTGCGCGCTCGGTTTGTAGTTTCATATTTTCTAGCTCGCTAGCTTTCACATCGTCGCTTTGCTGATAGACAAAGCCGCCGTCAACGTGCTTAAAGTCGTATTTGTCGTTTGCGCGCTGTAAAAATTTATTGCCCTGAGTAAAAATTTTTATGCGCTTTTTGGCTTCAAATACCGCAAGCGCATTCTCATCCACGTTTGCGGCGATGATGACCTCGACGTAGATTTCGTTGATTTTCTCAGCCAAAGCGCGGTCTAGCGTGCCGTTTATCGCGACGACGCCGCCGTATGCCGAGATGGGATCGCACTTTAGCGCTTCGACGTAGCTTTCTAGCAGATTTGATTTTACGGCAAAGCCGCAAGCGTTGGCGTGCTTTACGACGGCGACCGCAGGAGCGGCGTCAAAGCTGCTTGCAAGCGCCAAAGCGGCATTGATGTCGGTAATGTTGTTAAAGCTAGCTTCGCCTTTTAGCGCGGTGAAGTTGTTGCTAAAAAAGTAATCAAACTCGTATAGCGCGCCCTTTTGGTGCGGATTTTCGCCATATCTCGCGTCAAAAACCTTACTGCCTGCGATAAATTTCATCTCACCAAATCCGTCGTTAAAGCGCTCGTTCATGTAGTTTGCGATCATCGAGTCGTAGGCTGCGGTGTGCTCGTAGGCTTTTATCATCAAAATTCGCCTAAAAGTAGCCTTCTCGCTTTCGTCCGCACTCGCTAAATTTTGCAAAACCTCGTCATAGTCAAGCGGGCTAGTGACGATATAAACGCTAGCGAAGTTTTTAGCCGCCGAGCGCACCATCGCAGGGCCGCCGATGTCGATGTTTTCGATAATCTCGTCAAAATCATCTGTGCGGATAGTAGTTTGTTTAAACGGGTATAAATTTACGCAGACCAGATCGATGCCGCCGATGCCGTGTTGCGCGGCTTGGCTTACGTGATTTGCGTCGTTTCGCTTATGCAATATCCCGCCGTGAATCTTTGGGTGCAGGGTTTTTACGCGCCCCTCAAACATCTCGGGCGAGCCCGTGTATTCGCTCACTTCGACCGCCTTTACGCCCTGCTCTTTTAGCAGTTTGTGCGTGCCGCCCGTGCTTAATATCTCAAAACCGAGTCGCTCGAGTCCTTTGGCAAACTCTACGATACCTTCCTTATCGCTGACGCTGATTAGTGCTCTCATTTATATTCCTTTCTTTTTTGGGCTTTTCTTTTTCTACTTATGCTTCGTTAGCTTTTAAATTTTAAGCTCGATGAACGATATGTTCTATCTACGCTTAAAATTTAAAAGCCGCCTCGCATAAGCGAAAAATAATGCGCCCGGTTATTCCCGATTTGTTTTTTTGGGTGCTTTTTTGATACTTTGCAAAACCCATCTCGTCCGCTCGCGGCTACGAGCGTAGCGAAGTAGAAAATACCGCGCCGAAATTTGGCTGAATTTTACAAAAACCTGGCTAAAATTTACGAATTTAAAAGGCGAAGTATCGTGAGATGATTTTGGACGTTGCGCCAAAATTTTCGACCGAAGATAGAACACGTAGTTCATCGAGGGAGAAAATTTTAAGCTCGTTCAAAAGCGCTCGCGAGACAAGCCTCTAAGCCGCACGTTGTTTTATGGTTTCATACGCCTCATTTATCTCTTGTAGCTTACGAGTACTCTTTTCTATCATCTCCTCGCTCTCGCCGCGCCCCATAAGGATATCGGGATGATATTTTTTTACGAGTTCTCGGTAGCGCTTTTTTACCTCGTCAAACGGCACGCCCTCTTTTAGCCCAAGCACGTCGTAAGGGCTTTTAGCGCGTTTTACGTACGGATCGCTTCGGCCTCCCCTATCTTGCCGCCTTTGCCCGTAAAAATCGTCAAATCTCTTTAAAATCGACCAAAAATCGATCTCGTTAAGTCCAAATCCTAAAGCGATCTGCTCGATGACATTATGCTCGCTTTTACTAAATTCGCCGTCTATATAGGCCAAATTTAGTAAAAAAGATAGCTTCGCGGCCGCGGCGTCTTGGCTAAGGCGGCAGCGATCTTTGTACTGCCGCGCGATAAAATAAGCATTATGCACCGTCTCTTTTTCGCGGTTATAGATCTGCTTTAGCTCCGCCCTCATCGCTGCGTCGTTGCCGAGCCTTAGCGTGATATCGTCTAGCGTCTCGCTGATGAGGCGAGCCTCTAGCTCGTTTACCCTGCCGTCGCTTTTGGCGACTTTAGCAAGCAGGCTAACTAGAAATTTAGCCTCTTCAAACACCGCCTTTTTTTGCGAGCCGCCTAAATTTACGGGATTTTGACTAAAATTTGAAACCAGATAATAAATCCCGTAAAATATCAAAAACCAAAAAATGAAACTCAAAATATCACCATAAATGATAAATCGTATTTTTGAGTTTGCCGCCTACTAGCTCGTTTTTACGCCACGAACTCTCGTCGTTCATCACGTTCCAGCGGCGCTCGTCGGGGCGATAAAACCAGTCTTTGTCGATCTGATAATAAATCTGCTTGCCGTTTGCCTCGATGATGTTTGCGATGTTGTTGTCGTGGTAGCTGTTCTCGTCGTAGTCGGTAAAGGCGCGCTGCCCCATCTCGGAGTAAAGAAGCGTTAGCTCTTGGAGCATCTCGTTTAGCTCGTTGTCCATCTTTTGCACGTGCAGTCCGATCTC
>CAUPYN010000187.1:0-4330 GCA_963515575.1 uncultured Campylobacter sp. | reverse complement strand
GTTTTACGTCGGTAAATTCGCCGGAGAGTTTTTGGAGCAAAAGGCACTGATTTTAGGCGGCGCGATCCTCATCGCTCTTGGTTTTAAAATCCTAATCACGCACCTTTTAGATCACGGGTTTTTGAGTTAAATTTAACGGCGCCTCATAGCAAGCGCCGTTTTTCTTGCATAAATTTCCTATTTTTAGATAAGTTATATTTTTTTTTACTTTTATTATATCTCTTATAGGAATTACTTTTTCGTATTCCGCCGCTTCTTTGTGCGTTACGCTTTTATCGTTTAATACCTTTTCTCTGTCCGGATTTGATTGGTCTTTGCATATAGGTTCTTTCATCTCTAAATGGACGTTTATAAATTCTATTTATGAAATAACTAGATGTTGAATTTGATAATCCGTTGTCAGAGTTTTTGCCGTAATTTTAAAATCTTGGCTATCTTGATCGTAAAAGAAGACCCATTTATCTGCTTTATCATCTACTTCAAGCATTTTCACTTTTAAATCCGCTACTAAAGCGTCGTATTTAACGTTTGGATTATTGCAAACTTCTTTTAGACTCGTTGCTATTTTTCCGCTGGGTTTATCGACTTTAGATGACTCGTTTTTACTAGAACCAAAATCAAAGCAACCGCTTAAAGTTAATATAGTCGCTCCGGCTAAAATAGCCGATAATATTGTTTTGTTTGTCATGTTTTTCCTTTAAATTTGATTACGTAAAAGCCTTTTGGCTCGCCTATTTACCGTTTTTTCGTTAGATATTATAATTATATACGCATATATCGCGGCTTAAATTTGAGCGTTTGGGTTCTGAAAAGCAGGTGTAAAATTTGAGCTTCAATTCGGCAAATCGCACGGCGAGTCAAATTTAACCCAAACGTTCGCTCGCAACACTAAAACAAGCGTAAAATTTAGTCAAATTTACCCTCTGCCGCCGTAAAGCACCACGCAAGCGCCAAGCAGGCAAATCGCGCCGCCGATTAAGTCCCATTTGGTAAAGGCTTGCTTTTCTACAAAATGCAGCCAAAGCAGCGACGAGACGATGTAGATGCCGCCGTAAACGGCGTAAGCACGCCCGGCGAAGTCTAAATTTACCCGCGTCAAAGCTACCGCAAACGCCGCGAGCGACGCCGCGCCGAGAGCCAAAAACAGCGCGCTTTTGCCCAGTCTTAAAATACGCCAAAAAGCTAAAGCAGCCCAAAATCTCAAAAAACGCCGCCGCGAAATAAATCAAGATTTCTTTTAGCAAAGCCCGTCCAGATCGATCTCGATGCCCACAGGGCAGTGATCGGAGCCCGTGATATCGCTCAGGATAAACGCGTCTTTTAGGCGGTCTTTGAGGCTTGATGAAATGAAAAAATAATCGATCCTCCAGCCGACGTTTTTAGCGCGGGCGTTAAAACGGTAGCTCCACCACGAATACGCGTCCGCCGCGTCGCCGTGCACGTGCCGAAAGGTGTCGATAAAGCCGCGTGAGACGACCTCGTCCAGCCACGCGCGCTCGATAGGCAAAAAGCCCGAGGTTTTGGCGTTTGCCTTTGGGTTTTTGAGGTCGATTTCGCGGTGAGCGGTGTTTACGTCGCCGCAAAATATCACATCTTTGCCCTGTTTTACGAGCTCCTGGATGTAGGCTAGAAATTTAGCGTAAAAGTCCATCTTGTAGGCTAAGCGCGCGTCGTCTTTTTGGCCGTTTGGAAAGTAGATGTTAAAAAGCGCGACGTTGCCGAATCTATGCTCCAAAACCCGTCCCTCATCGTCGTCGAAAAACGCAGCCTTTTGTGTAGCAGAGCTAAATTTAGCCAGACTCATCACGCCTGAATACCCCGCTCTGGTCGCCGAATTTACGCTGATTTCGTTAAATCCTAGTTTATAAATCTCCACAGGTACGTCGCTCTCGCGCACCTTGATCTCCTGAAGGCCCAAAAAATCGGGTCTATGCTGCTCTAGCCAAGCAAAGCCGTCTTTTGCCGCGACCGCGCGCAGTCCGTTTACGTTCCAGCTGATTAGTTTCAAATTTGATCCTTTGTAAAAAACGGCTATAATAGCGAAAAATTTAGAAATTCGGACTTTGATGGACGGGCTAGCAAGGGAAATTTTCGCTCAAATTTTGGGCGAGAAAAAGATGGAAATAATTTTATTTTTAGCGCAAAATGCCGACGAAAACGGCTTTATCTGCATTAAAATTTCGCAAATCTGCGAGCAAACGAGCGCTAGCAAACCAACCGTCATAGAGACGATAAAACTGCTAGAAAGCCGTAAAATTTTCGAGCGTATCAAAAACGGGATTTACCGCTTTAAAAATCTAAAAGAGCTGCAAAAATAGGCAAATTTAGCCTCTTTGCGCGGCCGTATCTACTTCGGGCAAATTTGGCGCACGCTAGCAAATTTGCCTAGGACGCGTCGTTTCCGGGCGGCAAAGCAAAAATCGTTCTTAGATTAAATTTGATTGCGCGACTTAATTTGAGCGATTTCGTCCGAGCTTGGGTTAAATTTACTTGGCCTAATTCGCCGAAATTTGGGTCAAATTTAATCATACGGATTTTACTGCTGAGCTGCAAATTTAACCGACCTTGGCTGAGCGATGCGTTCGTAGTCCTTTGCGTTTAAAATAATAGAGCGATCTAGCAAGCCTGCGTTAAAGGCAAGCTCGGCGTAGCGCGTAAATAAGCTAGGATCGGCGATTAGCTCTAACTCCTCGCAAAAGCTAAAGGGCGGAACGCTGCCGGGTACGCAGTCCGTTAGCCTCGCGACCTCGTCTGGGCTTGCTAGGCTTGCTCTTGATCCGCCAAGTGCGCGCGCGATGAGCTGCAAGTCAGCCTTGTAATCCGCCGGCAGCACGGCCAAAACATATCGTTTGGCGCCGCTGTCTTTTACGACGCAAACGAGCGCCTTAGCTCCCTGTCCTAGCTGCGTGCCGCGCGCTACGGCGACCTGGGCCGAGGTTTTGACGCTTTCGTGAGATACCGCGCGAAAGTTTGCGTTTTGCGCACTTAACAGCTCTTTTAGTTTCTCGAAAATTTGCTCGGACATCGCTATTCCTTTAGTTTAAATTTTAGTTTAGATTATACAGCAAATTTTAAAATATCCGCCTTGCCGCCCCGATTATTTTAAAGATTTAGCAAGCCAAATGCGTCTAAATTTAAATATTTTTTGGCTATTATTTTACAAATTTGCCTTAAAATGAACGCAAAAAAGCAAATTTACAAAGGAAAAATATGCAAATAGATAAAATCCAAATCGAAGCGGGCTGGAAAGAGGCGCTAAAAGAGGAGTTTTTGAGCGAAAATTTCGCCCGCGTGAAGGAAAATTTCCTGCGCGCAAAGGCCGCGGGCGAGGTCTATCCACCAAATGCGCTGATATTTAATGCCTTTAATCTAACGCCCTTTAACGCCGTCAAAGTCGTAATCCTAGGCCAAGACCCATATCACGGCGCGGGGCAGGCGATGGGGCTAAGCTTCTCCGTGCCGCGCGGCGTCAAAATCCCGCCCAGCCTGCAAAATATCTACAAAGAAATTTACGACGATTTGGGTATCACGGAGCCAAATTCGGGCGATCTGAGCTACTGGGCGAAGCAGGGCGTGCTACTGCTAAATGCGACTCTAAGCGTTAGCGCGGGACAGGCGAATTCGCATTCGGGTTTTGGCTGGCAGGAGTTCACGGACGCTGCGATCGGGAGGCTTAGCGAACGCGCCAGAAACGTCGTTTTCATGCTCTGGGGCAACCCGGCCAAAGCAAAAGCATCGCTCATCGACGTATCGCGCCACCTTGTGCTAACGGCGGCTCATCCAAGTCCATTAGCGCGCGGGGCGTTTTTTGGCTGCAGGCACTTTTCAAAGGCGAATTTGTATCTAGCGCAGCACGGCAAAGCGCCGATAGACTGGGATCTAAACAATGCCGTTTAGAGCCGAGCTAGCCGCGCAAATTTTACTTTAAAATCTACGCAAAGATACAAATTTAACAAAGGAGTAAAAATGGCGATATCAATCAAACTCAAAAAGCGATGGGATGTTTATCCTACTTTGCAAGAGGTGCTCACGGCAACTCAAAACCTTAGCGTATCGCCTTTTGGTCTTACCGAAGAGGGCTTGCAGGACTTCCGAGGGATTAAGCTCATAGGCGAGAGGGCACAAGTTTCTTTGCGAAATGGCTATATGTGGGAAAATATATCCAAACCCCTCCATACTTCTTTGTCTTATGCCGATTTTACAGGCTCTGTGTGGCAGTATTTTGCCATTGAAGAAACAGACGATTTTACCCCAGTGATCGGCCACGTTATTTTTGATGAAAGCGTATTTGAACTCAGTGCCTATGCTATTTGCGGAAATGGCGCTACCT
>CAUPYN010000186.1:0-4332 GCA_963515575.1 uncultured Campylobacter sp. | reverse complement strand
TGCATCATAACGGCCGAAAATATCGTAAATGCGCCAAGTCCGATGACGACTTTGCCGCCTTTTTTGATGCTTACTTTCGGTTCTGTCGCAGGATCAAAGTGCGGACTGCCCTCAGGCACGACGCGCGCTAGTAAAAACGCCGTAACCAGCCAGCCGATAAACGAAGCCGGGAAAAGCGCGAAAAAGTCGATAAACGGAGCCTTGCCAGCAGCCCACGCCATCAGAGTCGTGATATCGCCGAACGGACTCCATGCGCCGCCCGCGTTTGCGGCTACGACGATGTTTATCGCGCCCGCAACTAGGAAATTTACGTTATTTTTATCTATCGTTAAAAGAACGGTAGAAAGGATAAGAGCGGTAGTTAGGTTGTCAGCGACAGGACTAATGAAAAACGCCAAAACGCCCGTTAGCCAAAAGAGTCTTTTATACGTGTAGCCCTTTGAGACGAGGTTGTATTTTAGCGCGTTAAACACGTCACGCTCGATAAGCGCCTCGATATAGGTCATCGCTACCATGAGGAAAAATACGATCTGCGAAATCTCTAAAATCAGGTGATTTACCTCATTTTGTAACAAATGCACGTCTAGGCCGTTTGCCAGCATATAAAAGCCGATGAGCAAGAACATAAAAGTGCCGATAAATATGGCCTGTTTGGACTTGTAGATTTGATAATTTTCATCCGGTGCGATGAAAAAATATCCCACGACGAAAATGATTAGTATCGCGATACCCACCCACGTAGTCGTTAAATTTAACGCCTCGCCCGCAGCGTCGCCGCTACCGAAAGCAAGCGCGAAAAATAGACCCAAAAGTCCGACGATCTTCATTTACTCTCCTTGATTTATAGTTTATTTATTTTTTCGGTTTTGCTGTTTGAGGGCTCAGACGGTTCTTCGTAGAACGGATCGCCCTTGTGACCGCAGCCTGCTATAAAAATTAACAAAAAAAATGCTAAAATCGCCTTATGAAAGACGCTAAGACTATTATTCGACATATTGTTGATAATCCTTTTTATAAAGAGTTAAAAAACCGTAGCGAGTGCGGAGAATTTTTACGGCTTTTAAGCCTAAATCATCGCAGGCTCATCGCCTTTTGCTACGAGAAAAACGGCGTTTTGTTTTTCGCCCTGTTTCATCCGCTAGGACTTCAGGAATTAAAAAGCGATAGTAGTATAAAAATGTTAAAAGGCTTATTAAAAATTTATTCTAGCGTAAATTTTGACGGCAGGCTCGCTCGCGTAACGGACGTTAAATTTTTTGTGACAAAGCATTTAAAATTTAAAAAAGCGACCGACCCATACGAAAAAAAGCGAATTTTTACTTACACGGAGCCTGCTAAAGGCGAGTTTGTAAATTTAGCCAAAAGCGAGCAGATTTTTGAGGGATTTGAAAAAATTCGCCTTGCTATAAAGCAAAATTTAGCTAAAGAATCGAGCGGGGCGCGATGAAGCGAGATAAAATAGAGCGAAATTTAGGCGCAGAGCACGCAAGCGCAGGGCTTTTAATTTATAAAAACTATATGGCGCAAACCTCGTCAAATTTAACCGCACAAAGCAAAAGCGTAAATTTACCGACGGGAGCCAAATTTTGCTAATCGACGAGATCCGCTCGCTGCCCGCCCAGCCCGGCGTCTATCAGTATTTCGACAAGGCGGGCAAGCTTCTTTACGTCGGCAAGGCTAAAGTTTTAAAAAACCGCGTCAAAAGCTACTTTTCATTTACGCCAAGTCTCGCCCCCTCGCCCAAGGTCAGCCCGCGCATCCACAAGATGATCAGCGAGGCCGTACACCTCGAGTATATCGTCACTCCCAGCGAAGCCGACGCGCTGATACTGGAAAACTCCTTCATCAAGCAGCTAAGGCCCAAATACAACATCTTGCTGCGCGATGACAAGACCTACCCCTACATCTACGTAAATTTAGACGAGGATTTCCCGCGCTTTGAGATCACGCGCAAGATCGTCCGAGGCAAAAACGTCAAGTATTTCGGGCCCTATTTTCGCGGCGCGCGCGAGCTTTTGGATGCGCTAAGGCTGAGCTTTAAACTCGTGCAAAGCAAAAGCGCGCTCAAGGCCACGGGCGCATATCTGCCCTATCAGATCGGCTACTCAGAAGCCCCGCTCATCAGTAAAATTTCGCCCGCAGACTACGCCAAGGTCGTAGAGGGCGCGATCGCGGCGCTAAACAATCCTCTTTCTATGCTGCCAAAGCTAGTAAATTTGATGAACAAATACGCCCAAAACGAAAACTACGAGCAAGCCGCCCTCGTGCGCGATAAAATCAACGCGATCAAGGATCTAGACGTCAAAATCGAGGTCGATCTGGCTAAGCTTGAGGACTTTGAGGTTTTTGCCGTGGGCGCGGAGCAAAATTTACTTTGTGCGGTGCGTTTTAGTGTGCACGGCGGTAAGATCAGCGGCGTGTACCAAAATATCACGAACGCCAAAATGAGCTCGCAGGGCGACCTAAACGACGCATATAAGCAAATCGTCCTAGAGAGCTTTCCAGCTGGTGCGCCCGTCGTGAGCGCAAAAATTTACGCGCTAGAAGCCTTTGAGGACGCAAGCCTCGTAGAGGAGATTTTAACCGCTCGCCACGGCCGTAAATTTAGCATCTCAGTCCCTAAAATCGGCGAGAAAAAGCGCATCTGCGAGATGGCGCTAACAAACGCGCAGGTCTTTATCCAAAAGTACCTAAAAACCCACGACGACGCGTTTTTGGACGAGCTAAAAGAGTATTTCGGCCTAGCCTGCGCACCGTACGCCATCGAAACCTTTGACAACTCGCATATGTTCGGTGCGGCCGCGGTCGGCGCGATGGTGCGCTTTGAGCACGGCAACTTCGCCAAAGAGCACTACCGCCACATGCACCTCTCCCACGCAAACGACTACGATCAGATGCGCCAGATGCTAACAGAGCGCGCTTTGCGGTTTGATAAGCTTAGTCCGCCCGATCTCTGGCTCATCGACGGCGGTCAGGCGCTACTAGACCTCGCCTCGGATATCATCGCTAGCAGCGGCGCAAACGTCGATATACTCGCCATCTCAAAAGAAAAAATAGACGCCAAAGCCCACCGCGCAAAAGGCGGCGCGAGGGATAAAATTTACGCTCCCGGCGGCGTTTTTACGCTACCAACGGGCGATAGACGGCTACAGTTTTTCCAGCGACTTCGCGACGAGGCGCACCGATTTGCCATTACCTTTCATCAAAAAACCAAGCGCAAAGAGGATCTGGGCGCCAGCAAGCTAGCAGACGCCGGCGTATCGGCGGGAAGTATCGCAAAGCTCGTTAAATTTTACGGTAGCTTTGAAGCGATAATGACCGCAACGAGCGAGGAAATCGAAAAGGTGACGAATAGAAGCGTAGCAGCCAAGATCGAGCAGCTAAAAGAGAGTGAAATTTGACGAAATTTGAGGCTATTTTTATAAAATTTGCCCTAAAATTTGAGCTAAATTTGACATATTTGTTTTCGTAAAATTTAGAAGCGTAAATTTTGACTTGCCGTTTTTGAATAAATTTGGCAACAGTTATTTGCAAAAAGCCAGTCAAATTTGGCGTAAAACGCAAGTAAATTTGATTGCTAAACCTAAAAATTTACGCGAGCGATTACGTAGCGCAAATTTAAATTTCGCGCCGCCGCCAAGGTCTATTTCGGTAAATTTATCGTTTCGCGGCTTTTTCTATCGCTTCCGCCGCTTCGCAGCCCTCATTCCAGCCGTAAGCGCACGCCTTTTGCAGATAGTTTTTTGCGCTAGTTACGTCTTTTTCGCCAAGCATTGCGTTGTAGTAAAGTACGCCAAGATTAAAGCAAGACATCCCGTCTTTTGCCTCGCAGGCCTTGCGCCAGATTTCGCCCGCTTTTTGCGCGTCTTTTTTGACGCCGAGTCCCTGCTCGTAAAGCGAGCCTAAGTTCGCGCAACCCAGCAAATACCCGCTATCGCAGGCTTTTTTATAGAGCTTGGCAGCCTTTGGCGCGTCGGCTTTTACGCCCTCGCCTTTGCGGTAGGCGACGCCCAAATTTACGCAGGCGCGCACGTACTCTCCGTCGCATGCCTTTTTAAACAGCGCAAAGGCCTTTTCGTAGTTTTTGTGTAGGTCGCACTCCTCAAGCTTGATGCCGATGTAGGCGAGGCCCAAGTTGTCGCAGCTCTCAAAATCGCCCGCGTCGCAGCTTTTTTGCAGTCCGTTTGCGTCGCAAGGCGTTTTATCCTCTGCCAAATCGCGCTCGCTCGCGCCCAAAACAAAAACCGTAAAAAAGACTAAAAATACAATTTTTCTCACCGTTACCTCCGTGCGTTCGTTAAATTTAGCCCCAAAAGACCATTAGTTTTGATA
>CAUPYN010000185.1:0-4333 GCA_963515575.1 uncultured Campylobacter sp. | reverse complement strand
TCCCAGCACGCAGCCTCGCCGGCGCTAAATAAACCCGCTAGCGTCGGGCTCTCGCCTGTAGGCTTAGTTTTTATGCCGCCCATAGAGTAGTGCTGCATAGGTAGGATCGGCGCCCAGCCCTTGCCGCGCTGTCGTCCGTTCTCGTCGGTATATACTTCGGTATCGGCAGGATCGATGCCGTTAAAGATTTCGCAAATTTCTTGAACGTCGCGTAAGTTTTTCTCGATATGCTCGCGTCCTAGGATCGAAATATCTAACCAAACGTGATATCCGTATGGGCTAGGTACGCCTTTACCTGCACGGATATGCTCCATAATGCGGCGGCTTACGACGTCGCGGCTAGCTAGTTCTTTCTTCTCAGGCTCGTAATCAGGCATAAAGCGATATCCGTCCACGTCGCGTAAAATTCCGCCGTCGCCGCGGCAACCTTCTGTTAAAAGAATGCCAGATGGAACGATCGGAGTCGGGTGAAACTGCACCGCTTCCATATTTCCTAGTTGCGCAACTCCCGTCTCAAGAGCGATGGCCGCGCCGATACCCTCGCAAACTACGGCGTTTGTGGTGTGTTTATAAACCCTTCCGTAGCCGCCCGTAGCTATCAGCGTACCTTTTGCGACGTATGCCGTGATCTCGCCGTTAACTAGATCGCGAACGATCGCGCCGTAACAGCGGTTGTTTGCGTGGATTAGCGCGATAGCTTCTTTTCTGTCGTGGATTTCTACGTTATGTTTTAGCGCTTCGTTTGCTACGGCAAAAAGCATAGTGTGACCGGTGGCGTCAGCCGTAAAGCATGTTCTCCATTTTTTAGTTCCACCAAAGTCACGGCTGTGGATTAGTCCGTGGACCTCTTCTTTTTCTACGATAGTCGTTTTTTGAGCGTTGATGATAGCGCTTCTTTCGCCTTTTGTGATACGAGTCCAAGGCACGCCCCAAGCAGCTAGCTCACGGATAGCTTTAGGCGCTGTTTGGCAAAACATGCGTGCAACTTGTTGGTCACAACCCCAGTCGCTACCTTTTACCGTGTCGGCAAAGTGCACATCCTCGTTGTCGCCTTCGCTCATTTTTGAATTTCCCAAAGAGGCCTGCATACCGCCTTGCGCAGCCGCAGAGTGCGAGCGCTTAACTGGGATTAGGCTTAAAACTACCGTGCTTAGCCCTTTTTCTCCGGCAGCAACGGCAGCGCGAAGTCCTGCTAGACCGCCTCCGATAACTAATGCGTCATAATATTTTACGTTCATTTTTTAAAGCTCCTTTTCCTAAAGACTGATCCACACGAAATCAGCGATCAGCGCGATGACCGCGAGCACTCCAAAAACCGCAAATATCGCAGTTTTGGCTTTATTTCTTTTTGCGAACATCTCTTGTTTGTTTACTCCGTCGATACTTATCCATTTTACGTACAGGCGGTACATTCCCACGCTAGCGTGAACAACCATAAATACAAGTAAAGCGAAGTAGAAAATTTCTAATTGATGAAATGCAGCCGCTGATTTGTCAGCAGTGATGTGTCCGCCAAATATTATATCGACTAAGTGTGCGCTGGCTGCAAAAAATAGAGCACAACCGGTTAAAAACTGAAACCACCAAAGCGTAGTATCAAGGTGCTTCATGCGGTCTTTGTGACCTTTAAACATAATGTATTGTCTGTAGTTTGCAGGGAATTTCCTCATCGCTAAAAACGCGTGAGCGATAAAAACGGCAAATATTATCGCAGCTATGACGTTAGTGATCCACCACGTGGCCTCGCCGAATAAAAATTTAGCCTCTGCAAACCCTACGACAGCGTTAAACGCGCCTTTACCAAACAAGATGGTAGAGGTAAAAATCATATGACATAAAATAAAACAGGCCAAAATTAGTCCCGTTATACTTTGCCATCTGTCCCAAACGGCAGGAGTACGACTTTTTTTCGTATCCGCTTGCCTACCCAAGAAACCCTCGATTAGCCCACTCATGAGCCCTCCTAAATTTGAAATGCGTTATCATAACTTAAAAATAATTTAAACCATGATACTAAAAAAACAATCTAATAGTAGCGTAAATTACTTTAAAAACTTTTTAAAAATTTGTATATTTTTTATTTAAGATTACATAAAGTAAAATACCGCAGGCAAGCATTAAAAGAGATAAAATTTGTCCCATTGATAAATTTAAAAATACGAAACCCAACCCAAAATCAGGCTCTCTAAAGAACTCGCAGATAAATCTAGCCAAAGTATAAAGCACGGCATAAAGCGCTATAAGCTCGCCGTCGAATTTCTTAAATCGTCTATAAATAAAAAGAATAGCAAAAACAACAAGACCCTCTAAAACGGCTTCGTAAATTTGCGAGGGATGGCGCATCCGTCCCGCGACGTTAATCGCCCATGAGACGTCCGTGATACGACCGAATAGTTCTTGATTTAAAAAATTTCCGATGCGACCGAAAAAATATCCAAGCGGAATGCTAAGCGCAACGAGGTCCAAAAGCTGCCACAAATTTTGCTTAAATTTACGGCAAAAAGCCCACGTCGCTATCAAAAACCCAACCACCGCACCGTGATAGCTCATGCCGCGAATACCGACGAATTCGCCGTTGTGAAAGGGGTTAAAAATCTGCCAAGGATGAGTGAGATAATAAGCGGTATTTGGATCGTAAATGACGATATAGCCGAGCCTCGCGCCCAGTATAACGCCGATTTCCACCCAGAAAAAGTAATTATCGAGTATGGAGTTTGAGATAGCGATTTTATCGTGCTTGACGATAAATTTAGCCACGCCGAGCGCCACGAGTAGTGCTAGGACGTACATTATCCCGTACCAGTGCATCTTGATGCCAAACAGCTCGAACGCGACGGGATTAAAATTTATATAAAAGTTGTTCCACCAACTCATCTAGGCACGACCCTGACTTTTAGCGTATTTTCGATGCCGCTCGCAAAATCCTCGAAAAGATACCCCATCGCGCGGTAAAATTTACTTTTTGCTTCGTTTTGCAGGACTGGAGCTAGCTTTTTGGCGTACGGTAGCAGATACGAGCTTAGCAAAACGCCTAAAATTTCCTTCGTTAGCTCGTCTTGTTTTAGCTCGACAATCCACGAAAAAAACGAAAGCTCGTTTGTTGCGCTATCAAGCGCGCTGACGTTTAAATTCGGGCTAAATTTGCACTTTTTATAAAAGCCCTCGAGCCGCGCCTTATCGCCTTCAAAAAAGAACTCCGCGCTAAAATATTTTTTCAAATTTGCGAAGTCTTTCGCGATCTCTTCTATGCTTTCGCCTTTTATCGACTCCTCGTATAGCGCGCGTCCTTTGGCGTTTGCTTCGCTATCGTTTGTTATTATCCATTTTGGATTTTTATTTAGCTCGCTAAAAAGCTTTGCACTCGGCGGTAGAGCGAAATTTAACGCAAATATCCTTGCGATCACGGCGTAAAATTTACCCAAATTCATCATTTTCCTTTGTTTTTTTGCGGGATTTTACAAAATTTAGGCTAAATTTTAGATTTGCTTAAATCGCAATCTGATCGAATTTAGCACGACCGTAACCGAGCTAAAGCACATCGCCGCAGCTCCGTAAACAGGCGTGAGCATGAGTCCTAACGGCGCAAAAACTCCCGCCGCGACGGGGATACAAACGGCGTTATAAACAAACGCCCAAAATAAATTTTGCTTTACCGTTTTCATCGTCTCGTTGGCTAAATTTATCGTAGCTACCGCGCTTTTTAGATCGTTTTTTACCAAAACTACGTCGCCGGCGTCTTTTGCGATGTCCGCGCCGCTACTCATCGCGATGCCCGCATTTGCTTGCTTTAGCGGTGCGGCGTCGTTGATACCGTCGCCTACAAACAGCACCGCACCCTCTTCTTGCAAGCGTTTTATGGTTTCAAATTTTTCATTAGGTAGCATGCCAGCAAAGACCTTTTCTATGCCTAGCTTGCCAGCCACGTTTTTAGCGGTGAAGGCGTTATCTCCCGTTAGCATCACGGGCGTTATACCGGCATCTTTTAGGCTTTGGATAGCCTGCACGGCGTCTTCTTTTACCGTGTCGCTAAGGGCTATAAATCCAACATAAATTTTATCCACGGCGGCTAGCACTACGCCGTTTCCTTCGTTTTGCGCTTTAGCGATTTGCTCCTTGGCCTGCGCACTTATCTGCACGCCAAGCTCGCTTAAAAAGGCCTCGTTGCCTGCTATTGCGCTATCATCGTCGCTCTTTACGCCGCGTCCCGCGATGTTTTCAAAGCCCTTTTCATCGCCTAAAATTTTAAGCCCGAGCTCGTTTGCATATCTAACGATCGCAGCAGATATCGGATGCGAGCTTTTAGCCTCTAGAGCGGCGATTTTGGCTAAATTTT
>CAUPYN010000184.1:0-4343 GCA_963515575.1 uncultured Campylobacter sp. | reverse complement strand
AATGTCCTGTATCATTTATGCGCCTTTATGCACTACCGCTATAATTTTTAATACTCGCCATACCCCAACAATAAGCTCTTTTTGGTATCATTCTACTCAAATTTAATACACGGCACTAAAAGATGAAAATATTAGACGAAATAAAAAACGGCGAAAGCAAAACTCTTGAGCTAAAAGAAAAGCTACCCGATAATAAATCAATAGCAAAAACCGTAATCGCCTTTGCAAATACCGCTGGAGGCAAAATAATAGTAGGCATAAACGACAAACTAAAAATAACCGGAGTGGACGCAAATAGCGTGTACTCACTAAAAGACAAGATTGCCTCTGTAATATTTGACAGCTGCTCGCCGGATATCTTGCCTGAAATTTATACGATAAATATTAACGGCAAACTTCTTTTGGTAATAGAGATTTTCCGCGGCAACCTAATGCCCTATTTCCTAAAAAGCGAAGGTGTAGCCGATGGCGTCTACATAAGAGTCGGCGCCACGAATAGAAAAGCAGGCTCTCAAATCATAGAAGAGCTTCAAAGACATAAAAGATATGTAAGCTTTGACGAGGAGATAAACTACGATATAACCGTCAGGGAACCTGATATGCTACCCATAAAGGCAAGGTTTGCCAAAATAGGTAAAACGCTAAACGATGAAAAGCTAAGAAATTTAAAACTCATAAAAACCGATAGGGGCATCACTTACCCCACAAACGCTCTTTTGATACTTCTTGGTAAATTTCCTCATTGTGCGGTAAAGTGCGCGAGGTTTAAGGGCGTAACGATGGAGACCTTTATAGATAAAAAAGAATATAGGGGAAATATATTTAGCGTCCTTGAAAACACTCAAAATTTTATCCTAAATCACATAAATTTAAGCGCCAAGATAGAAGGACTATATAGAACCGATAGCTACGAGATACCTATAGTCGCTCTAAGAGAAGCTTTAATAAATGCTCTTATCCATAGAGACTATGCAAATTTCGGAAGAGATATTAAAGTGGGCGTATACGACGATATAGTAAACATCGTCTCCCCGGGAGCCCTGCCAAACATAGTAACCATAGAAGACATACTAAGGGGTAGGAGCGAGATAAGAAACAAGGTTATAGCAAACGTATTTAAAGAGATTGGCCTGATAGAGCAATGGGGAAGCGGTATAAGCAGAATAATGATAGCTTGCAAGAAAGCCGGACTAAAACAACCGAGAATAAGGGAAGGAGGTGATTTTGTGGATGTTGAGTTTTATAGGCCTAAAATAGAAGAAATGTCGGATGAAAAATAATTGCGGTGTATATATTCTTTATATATTAAATAGAAGATTAATATAATTCAAGTATTACCGGTCTCTAGTTCCGTTAATTTTTCTTAACCAATACCACTAAAATTACTCATATTTTTTAAATTTCCTAAAAGCATAATCATGAGCCGCGAGCGGATTCACTCAGGTAACTTTCCTGTAGTTTTTATAATTCTACAAAATCATCCGGCATGAAAATGAATCTATATAGCCAGATTTTATGCTATAGTGCCCAGACTAAAAAGTTTAGAATAGAAATATGGGCGAGCATACTCTGCGTGGCCACAAAACGTTACCGTTTTGGCCCCGCGAGAGGCTCGCAAGGAGAGTTTGCCACTCCCTTGACCCACGCTTTTGCCCCGAGTATATTTATTAAAAATAGCCGAGTAAGGTGGCCTATTTTAATAAAAATTTAAGCTTACGGATGTATTCCCGTAAGAACTCGGGGCGATTAATCGGTTAATTTTTTATTTTGTTTTTTTGTTTAAAAAACAACGTTATCTGTTGTCGTTATTGTCTGCGTATACCATAAACTAAAAATATGTTTTTCTATACGTTTTATAACGGAATTCAAGGAAAAACCAAAATTAAGTAAAATTTAACCAAACTCGTAGTGTAAAGTACTCTGTATCGCGTAAAATAGGGCTTTTAAAGCATTTTTGTAGTGTGTAGCTAAATGCCCGTTTGTTTCTTTTTCCGGTCCCGTACCTATTTAATATGTATAAATACGCTTGTATGCAGTTACTTTCTATGGACTCAAAAAATATTGAGAATTTTTATTTGCGATTCTAGTTTTAACTTGATCTATCACCCTTAAACATATATCATGCATTTTATCAAGACGCGGAGATATTTATGGATCAGAATTTTAATAAAAAAAGAAAAATCACTAAGAACATAATCAAAAAACTTAGACTTACATCTGCCGAATGGTCGGCTATCGAAAAGAAGCTAAAAGAAACAGGGATGACCTTTTCAAAATTTGCCCTAAGTTCAATGCTGTCCAGGCGAATTAGACTTCCTATCGAAAGGGAGCTTTTGGTCGAATTATCCAGACACGGAAACAACTTAAACCAAGTAGCCGCTAAGCTAAACAGCGGCGAAAGTTTAGATAGTGTCGGTCTTAGAATTCTCGCCGACACCAATACTATCTTGCGTCGAATTTACGAGATGTTGGGCAAGTAATGGAGCCTATCGGTAAAGTTTATCGTTTTTCGGTTTTATACTTTTGCTATGCAAAGAGAGACGTAGGTAACGATGCTAGTTAAATTCCTTCCTACATATACCGGTGGCGGTCTTGGGAGCATAAACTACCTTTTAAACGAAAGAAGAAAAGCGGCCGGAACGGCTAAGGTCGTAAAGGGTGACGAAAATTTAACTAGAGCCGTAATAAAGGGGGTTACTTATAAACAAAAGACCTGTTTCGGAGTTCTATCATTTGAGGAGAAGCATGATTTTATGAACGAGGAGCAAAAGCTAAAAATCATAAACGATTTCGAACGCGCATTGCTCGGGGATTATATGCTAGGGCGGGTAAATGTACTCTGGGTTGAGCATTCGGACAAGAACGGTCGACTAGAACTAAATTTCTTGATCCCAAAGATTGACATGCCGACAGGCAAATCGTTTAATCCATACTTGGCAAAATTCGACCAACATAGGATTGATTTGATTAAAAGAATGATTAATAATGAGTATAGCCTGTCAAGTCCGGATGATCCCGCAAGAGAGCAAGCTATATCGGCCAGCAAGAAAAATATCGGGCACTATAAAAATTTAGAAGAACTCGATAAAAAGCTACACGATCTAGTCGGACAAGGCTATATCAAAAATAGAGATCATATGATTGAGCTTCTTAACCAAAGCGGCATAGAAGTAACTAGATCGACAAAGAAAAGCATAACCGTAGTACTACCTAATCAAAAAACAAAAAATCGTTTAAAAGGAGGAATATACGATGCAAATTTCACAGGCGCTCAAGGACTTGGAGAGCTCAGCAAAAGCTCAAGCAGAAGAATTCGAGAGTTCTATAATAGAGACACACAAGCAGAGTGCGAAAGAAATAGGCGAAAGCTTGAGGAACTCATTAAAAAGCGAGATAGATTTAATAGGTGTAAATTTGGAATCCCGCCTTCAAGAGATAACATCTATTCAGAGCAAGAACAAAAGATGGATATCGGCGCTAATGGCTACGATAGCGCTGATAATAGGAATAGCGGCGGGATATCAGATGCGCTCTTATGCACTGGAGCCGCAAATCAAGAAAGCGAGATCGGACACAATCAAAGAACTACAAGTGATTCTGAACGAGCAAACAAAGGAGATGGAGGCGATGAGAGTATGGGCGATACCGCAAGCATGGAGACATTCCGATACGGAAGCGGACGGAAGGATGCAGTACTATATATCGGTCCTTCAGAGCAAGGAGATAATCAAGCGCGACGACAAATACTATATACCTATGAGAATGGAGTAGAAGATGACGACATTAGAAGAAGCATTGCTCGAAGAAAACGAGAGCTTGACGCAGATGATCAAGAGCGAAAGGAGCGAATACGAATCGCAGAAGAAGGCCTTGATCGAAAAATACGAGAAAGAGATAACGAGTTTGCAACAAGACAAGACAAATTTGATAGATCGCATGCAACATTTGATGAACGATTGCGTGAACAAGATACACGAATCGTCGCAAACACAAAGAGAAAGATACGAGAAATCTTTGGGGTTTTTAAAAAAGAAATTAATAAGTTTGCAGGAAGAATTCAAAGAACTATCAAAAAAATACGAATCTTTGAAAGAGAAGTGTCAAGAATAGTAGTTGACGAACAGCATCTTAGAAACAAAAATATCGAGATGTCATTTGGTACAGATGATGAATTGCTGAAAATCCTAGGCCAGGAGAACGAGAATGTGTGGGGAATGGATACGAGATAGAATCCGATGGTTTTATCTGTTTGGCATTATATTCCTAGTTGAAATCCAAAGATAGATTTGCTAGGTTTATTTTTTAGAGCTTGGGTAGGCCCAAAAATAGGCCTACCCAAGGGT
>CAUPYN010000183.1:0-4371 GCA_963515575.1 uncultured Campylobacter sp. | reverse complement strand
ATCTAGCACCGAGCGAGGCGTGAAATAGTGCGCGCTGCCGTCGATATGGCTTTTAAATTTGATGCCGTTTTCGTCCGGTTTTGAGATCTTGCTCAGCGAAAAGGCCTGAAAACCGCCGCTATCGGTTAAAAACGAGCGGTTAAATTTAGTAAAGCCGTGCAGGCCGCCGAGCTGCTTTACGACTTTACTGCCGGGTCGCAGGTAGAGGTGATAGGTGTTGCCTAGGATGATTTGTGCGTCTAAAATTTGCATCATATCTACGGCGTCTAGGCTTTTTACGGCGCCGACGGTGCCAACAGGCATAAACACGGGCGTTTTGATCGTCGAGTGAGCGGTTGTTAGCGTGCCCGCGCGCGCCGCGCCGTCCGTTTTATCTATACTAAAAGTCATTTTGATATAATAGTCCCTTTAAATTTGGAGTTTTAATGAAAAATATCTTGATAGTTGCGGACGGCATTGTAGCTAAATATTTCTTAGAAAGACTATTCGTAGCGCGAAATAACGCTCATCACTACACGGTTATCGCTATGGACGAGGAGATTTTGGGAGGGGAAAATTTAGAAAATTTTACCTTTTACCGCTTTGATCCGACGAGTTTTGACCGCCTTAAGCAGGTAGTTAGCGGCTATTTTAGCCAGTTTATGATAATGCTAAAAGACGGCTTTGAGACGGTTAGCGTCTATAACAATCTGCGTCAAATCAGCAAAAAAACGGAAATTTTAATGCTTGATCTATGGGGGCTAGGCGGGTTAGAGGACGACTCGCATCTAACGGTTTTAGACGGGCGAGGCATCGTGACGGCTAGGCTCATGGATTATTTGCCCGATATCCCCGTAGTAGCCGATAACGTGGGGCTTGGACAAGGCGAAATAATGGAAGTCAAAGTACCCGTAGGAAGCTCGTTTATGTACCGTCATATCAGCTCCATAACGCAAAAAAAATGGCGCATCGCGATGGTTTATCGCGGCTCAAATTTCATGATCGCAAAGCCAAATTTAATGATCCTACCAAACGACGTTTTGCTGATAGTGGGCGAGCCTAGCGTGCTTTTAAGCGTATTTAGAAGCGTGAAAAAAGAAACGGGGCAGTTTCCAAGCCCTTTTGGACATAACACTTATCTGTTTTTAGATATGCGCGCCATGGGAGAAGAGGCTTGTTTACGGCTGCTAGAACAGAGCCTAAAACTGCACGAAAAGCTAAATAGCAAACGCCTCTACGTCAAGGTCGTAAATCCGACGTTAAATTTAGCCTACAAGAAACTAAAATCGGTCGGAGACGAGAGGGTTGCGGTAACGTTTGATTTTTTCGGTCGCGGCGTAGAACAGATAAAAGACGACGTATTTAAAAACGACGTCGGGTTAATAGTAACCGATAATAAATTTTTCTCGGCCCACAAAAGGATGCTTTTCGAGCTTAAAAGGCCGGTAACTACTATCGGCCGAGGCGACGCGGACGAGATAAAAAAAGGCGTGATACTAAGTAGCGGTTTTGGCGACGAGATAGAAAATCAATCAGCCGTCATCATGGACTGCTGCGCGCAGCTAGATACGCAAATCTCGCTATATCATTTCGGCGCTCTTAGCGGCGGCGAGGGCGCAGAGGAGCATTTTGATAGCCTTTCTAAAATTTTCGGACGTAAGGTCGAGATAGTCGAGGATAGAAATATAAATCCTATTTTAAAGCTAAAAAACGAGCAAAATTTGCTTCAGTTCGTACCTTTTAGTAAAAAAATAAGCAGGCCTGATCCGTTTGCGGCGTTTTCAAACGACATGAACCGCCTATACGCGCGCCTTAGCGATAATTATCAAATTTTTATACCGATAAATTAGGCTATTTTGGATAAAATAAAAGCGGAGAATAAGATGAAAATAGATATAAAATTTGACGGCAAGCCAGGCTACGGCGTTTATATAAACGAGCTAAAAGAGCTTAAATTTGACGCTAAAGTCGCAATCGTAACCAACGCAAAGGTAGGCGGGCTTTATCTGCAAAATTTACTCTCGCGCATAGATTGTCCGCAAAAATTCGTTATCAGCGTCCCAGACGGCGAAGAGTATAAAAATATGCAAACTATCGAGGCGATTTTAGAGCAGCTTTTCGTTAGCCGCCTTGACCGAAGCAGCGTGATCGTCGCACTTGGCGGCGGAGTGGTGAGCGATATGGCGGGCTTTGCAGCGAGCATTTTTGAGCGCGGGATCAAATTTATAAACATCCCGACTACTCTGCTAGCCCAAGTAGACGCTAGCGTAGGCGGAAAAACGGGCGTAAATAACAAATTTGGCAAAAATCTAATCGGCTCGTTTTACCAACCTAGTGCCGTTTACTGCGAAACTGAGTTTTTAAAAACGCTTGAAAAGCGCGAATTTGCCGCGGGGCTTGCAGAGGCTGCAAAGATGGCGGTAACCTTTGACGAAAAACTATTTTCGTGGATGGAGGATGCAGATTTGACCGATGAGGCGAATTTACAAAATTTGATTTACCGCTGCGTGCAGATAAAGGCCGCCGCCGTAGAGGCCGACGAGCGCGAAAAGGGCGTGCGCGCGGTACTAAACTACGGACATACCTTCGCTCACGTGATAGAAAACGAAACGAACTATAAAAAATATCTACACGGCGAGGCGGTGGCGATCGGTATGAATATGGCTAACGCGCTAGCGGTGAAGCTAGGCCTCATGAGCGAGGAGCAAAAGGCGCGCGCGGCGGAGCTTTTAGTTAAATTTGACTTGCCGATAAGCTACAAGGTGCCAAACGCAAGCAGCTTTTACGAGGCGTTTTTCCTTGATAAAAAGGCGGAAAACTCCGCGATCAAATTTATTTTGCCGCGAGGTATCGGAGACTACGAAATACGAAAAGACGTACCGCGCGAGCTCGTAATGGACGTTTTAAGAGGGTTTGAATGAGAAAAATTTTATTTGTTTTAATCGCCGTGGCGGCGGTTTGGGCGGTAGACGATATCCCTGATGACTACGGCGCAAAAGACGCTCAACTAGCCGAGCTAAAAAGCTCGCTAGATACTATAGAGTCCAAGCTATCCGATAACGTTTGGGCGACTCGCTACTCAAACTATAACACGTTTCAAAAGCTAAGCGCGGAGCTAGAAGAAACGGAAGCGGCGATAAAAAAACAGGCTAAAAATACGGAAAAAGTGCTCGAGCTACAAAAAAAGCAAAGCACGCTAAAAGAGCAGATCGAGCTTTTAAAAGAGTTTCAAAAAGCTCCGTTTTCTAGCATGATAACGGCTCCCGAGATTGAAATTTTACAAAAGATAACCAATCCCGTCGCGGTAATCCCCGGTTTTTCATACATCAAACAGCTTAAAAGCGAAAAAGACGAATACAAAAACCGCTTAGAAGGGCTTTCTAAAACCGCGGACGAGCTGGGTAAAAAAGAGCGAATTTTATCTCAAATCGTAAAGCTAAGCGACGAAGCGGAGTTTTTAGACGAGCTAAACGAGACCAGGCAGGAGCTTGCCGAATTTAACGCGGCGGCCGATATCGCAAAGACTACTTACGGCGTGTACGAAAAGCGAGTAAACGAGGCGATAAACCGCACGAGCGAGGATATAAAAGCGCAGATGAAAAAGGCGCTTGACATCGTGATCTTTATAATCGCCTCGGTTGCGCTTTCGTTTTTGTTTAAATTTATCATTAAAAAAACTATCCCGGATAACGAGCGCCTCTACACGGCGAATAAATTTATAAATCTCGTAAATATCACGCTAATCGTCGTGATTTTGCTTTTTGCCTATATAGAAAACGTAACCTATCTAGTCACGGTGCTAGGCTTTGCGTCTGCGGGTATCGCGATAGCGATGAAAGATATGTTTATGAGTATGCTAGGCTGGACGGTCATCGTTTTTGGCGGTAGTTTTCACGTCGGCGACCGCATAAAGGTGCGCAAAGACGGAGAGGACGTCGTGGGCGACATCATCGATATCTCGCTGCTTAGGATGACTATTTACGAGGACGTTACGATAGTTACAGTAAACTCAAACCGCAGGGCAGGGCGAATTATATTTGTGCCAAATAACTATATCTTCACCGATCTAATCGCAAACTACTCGCACCACAGCATGAAGACCGTATGGGACGGTATAGACGTAGTTTGTAGCTTTGAGTCAAATCATAAAAAAGCTGCTCACATCATCAAAGATATCGCGCGAAAATACTCTAAAGGCTACACGGAAATCGCCAAAAAACAAATGAGCAAACTGCGAAATCAATACAGCATCAAAAATCCAAATGTCGAGCCGCGCGTATTTACCTTTATCGAGCCTTACGGCGTAAAAATTTCGGTCTGGTATATGGCAAATACCTTTGCCACGCTATCTTTGCGAAGCACGATAAGCGCGGAGATAATGGAGGCTATAGC
>CAUPYN010000182.1:0-4387 GCA_963515575.1 uncultured Campylobacter sp. | reverse complement strand
ATGCTTGCTCTATAAAATATAACGAGCACAAAGATTGAAATTCCAAAAGTAATTAATAAAAAGAGTATGGTTATTTTTGATTTTCTGGAATTCATTCAATGGCCTTAAATTTGCGTTCTTGAAATTTCTTTGTATGCGCTTAGCGCCTTATTTCGGATCTCTAGCATGAGTTTCATCGACGTGTCAGCCTTGCCGATGGCGATGGCTGCTTGATGTAGATCTTTTACCTCACCAGTGGCTAGATCGGCGATGGCTTTATCTGCGTTGATTTGTATCTCGTTTAGCTCTTTTAGCGAACTATCTAGCACGTCGCCGAAATTCAACTCGCCTTTTTGATTTTGCAGAGTCTTTGCTTCTTTTTTTTCAAACGGTGAAGCGACCGAGCCGATTTTATCTATATTTGTCATAAAATTTAACCTTGTAATAATTCTAACGCGCTTTGAGCGATCGTTTTAGCTGACTGAAATGCTGAAACGTTTGCCTGATAGGCGCGCGTGGCTTCGATCAAATCCGCCATTTCGATGACGGGATTGATGTTTGGGTACGCTACGTAGCCCCTCGCGTCGGCGTCTGGGTGAGACGGATCGTATTTTAGCTTAAAATCCTTATCGTCGCGCACTATCTTGTCAACTACGACGCTCATTATAGCAGGTTTTGCGTCTTTTGTATAGAATTTATCGTCTAGCGGGTTCTCGTATTCGAGCAAGTTATGTTTTTTCGCCACTTCGTCGTTTAGTACGCTATCAAAATCAACCGCCTTAAATATCACCTCGCGGCGTCTATATGGACCGCCTTCCGCCGTTCGCACGGTGTTTGCGTTGGCGATATTGGAGCTAATGACGTTCATTCTAAAGCGTTGGGCGCTTAGTCCGTATCCGCTGATATCAAAGTCGCTTAAATAATTACTCATAATCTATCCTTAAATTTTACTGCTAGCGTCGATCACGTTTTTAAATATCTGGCCGCTTTGTCTCATTGCTCTATCAAGCGCAGTTACCATTATCGCGTTTTTGCTTAGCTCAGTTGTTTCCACATCTAGATCGACGGTGTTTGCGTCGTTTCGCGCCATGTGTCCGTCGCGTAGAAATATCGTCGCACCGTTTGACGCCGGAAAATCCACGCGAGGAAAGTGCGCGCCGTCTGTTTGTGCAAGTTTTAAAATTTTATTTTCGTCTTTGCCGTAGATCTCTTGCGCTGTCTGCGACAGAGCCGCTTCAAACGCGATGTCGCGGGCTTTATAAAAAGGCGTATCGATGTTTGCTATGTTGCCAGAAATCATCTGCTGACGTAAATTTCTGCTTGCCAGCGCACTTTCTACGAGCGGTTTTGATTTTGAGGTTTGGATACCTGCGAACATTTTCTTGCCTTTTTTATCTAAATTTTACGAGATAATAAGCAAAAGGCGTTCCAAATTTAAAGTAAATTTTTAAATTCGCCAAAGCCGCTAGGCTGATTTTTTAGCTCGTTAAATTTGGCTAAAAACTCGCTTCGCTTCATCGCCTTTGCGCCCATAAATTTTAGATGTTCGTTCATGACCTGGCAGTCGATTAGAAAATCAAACGGCCCTAAAGCTCGGCAAAGCGCGATGAGTGCGACCTTTGACGCGCCGGTTTTTAGGCTGATCATACTCTCGCCGCAAAAGACCTTGCCAAAAATTTGCCCGTAAAGCCCACCCGCTAGCTTTCCGTCCTCATAAACCTCTACGCTGTGTGAGATGCCGAGACGATGCAAATTTACGTAGGCGCTCACGATGTCTCCCGATAGCCATGTGGGCCCCTTTTTTTCGCGCTCGCTTTTGCAGATTTTTAGAAAATTTTCAAAGTCGTAATCAAACCGCACTTCAAATTTTTTAAGCGCGGATTTTATGCTTTTTTGTACCCTTACTTCGTTTGGAATCAGCACCGCCCGCGGATCGGGCGACCACCAATATATAGGCTCGCCGGGTAAAAACCACGGAAAAATGCCTTTGTCGTAAGCTTGCAAAAGAGCCTCGGCGCTTAGATCGCCGCCGACGGCTAGAGGGGAGTTTGCAGGGGCGTTTGCGGGGTCGGGGAAGTTATAAATTTTTTCCAAATTTGACCCCGCGACCGCTTATTTTATGGCTTCAAATTTAAACGCCAGCGCGCCGTTTTTTAGAGAGATATTTGCGACGCCGCCGTTTTTTAGCGCGCCGAAAAGTATCTCGTCGCTAAGCTTGGTTGAGATCTCGTCTTGCACTAGGCGTTTTAGATTTCGCGCGCCGAATTCCTTGTTATAGCCCTTTTGCCAGAGGTATTTTTTAGCTTCGGCGGAGGCTTTTATGGCGACTTTTTTCTCGGCGAGGCTTGAGTTTATTTCATTAATTATTTTTTGCGCGATGAGGCTTAGCGCGTCCTCACCAAGGTCGTTAAAATGCACGATTTTATCGATGCGGTTGCGAAACTCGGGGCTGAAAAATCCCTTTACCGCCGAGTCCGCTTTGCCGCTTTCGTCTTTGCTAAAGCCTAGAGTCGGAGCCTCTTTTGAGCCCAAATTTGAGCTCATTATGATGACGGCGTTGCGAAAATCGCTCTTTGCACCAGTGTTATCGGTGAGGCTTGCACTGTCGAAAATTTGCAAAAATACGTTTATCATCTCGTCGCTAGCCTTTTCGATCTCGTCAAATAAAATCACGCTATAAGGGTGCTTTTTAACGGCGTTTGTGAGTATGCCGCCCTCTTCAAACCCGACATACCCCGGAGGTGCGCCGATAAGACGCGAGACGCTGTGTTTTTCCATGTATTCGCTCATATCAAATCGCTCGAAATGCACGCCCAAATTTCGCGCCAGAGCCGCGCTTAGCTCGCTTTTACCCACGCCGCTTGAGCCTGTAAATAAAAATACTCCAACGGGCGCGTTTGGCTGCTTTAGCCCCGCATACGAGCGCTTGATCGCCGCCACTAGCGTATCGACGGCTTCGTCTTGACCGAAGATTTCAGACTTTAGCCTTTGTGCTAGGTTTTTCAAATTTGCCGCGGCGTCTGATTTTAGATTTGTATCCGGGATATTTGCCATCTTGCTTAAAACCGCGCTTAGATCGGACATTTTTACGGTTTTGTTTTTGCTTTGCAGGGCTAGAGCCGCGCCGACCTCGTCGATTAGATCGATGGCGCTATCTGGCAAAAATCTATCGTTTAGGTATTTTTTGGCTAGCTCCACGCTTTTAGCTAAAATTTCGTCGCTAAATTTGATGCCGTGAAAGCTCTCGTATTTGGCGCGAAGTCCTTTTAGGATCTCGACGCTCTCGTCCGCGCTCGGCTCTACGACATCGATTTTAGCAAATCGGCGCGAGAGGGCTTTTTCTTTTTCAAAAAAGCTGCGATACTCCGCGTACGTCGTCGCTCCGATGCAGCGAAGCGAGCCGTTAGCAAGCGCGGGCTTTAGTAAATTTGACATATCAAGCCCGCCGCCGTTTGTGGCTCCCGCGCCCACGATCGTGTGGATCTCATCGATAAAAACTATCGCATCTTCTTGCTCGGCTACCTCGTCCATCACGTCTTTTAGGCGTTTTTCAAAGTCGCCGCGGTACTTCGTGCCCGCTATCATCGCGCCGATATCCAGGGCAAAAATTTGCGCCTGCTTTAGCCGCTGCGGCACCTCGCCGCTTGCGATTTTTAGCGCGAGCCCCTCGACTACTGCGGTTTTACCCACGCCAGCTTCGCCAACCAGGATTGGATTGTTTTTCTTGCGTCGGCTTAGCGTTTGCATTAGCCTTGCTAGCTCGTTTTCGCGCCCGATGATCGGGTCTATCTTGCCCTCGACTGCTAGTTTGGTTAAATTTGACGAGTATTTGGCGAGGTTTTGGAAGTTTTTAGCGCGAGCCTGTTTGTCGTCTGTTGTGTGGTGTTTGATCTTTTGCGGATCGACGTCGTAAAATTCTAAAATTTTAGCCCCGTACGTGTCGCCTCTGGCAGCGATTTTAAAGAGCAAATCCCTGATGCCGACGTTTTTATCTTTTAGCTCTGTGTTTAGCTCTTTAAAAATTTGCTCCAAAAGCACCGTCATACGCGGCTGTTTGTGGTGCGGAACTTGTTCGTTGGTTTGCAAAAGATAGTTTTTTAGATCGCTTTTTAGCCCCTCGACGTCGGTGAGTCCGGCCTCTGCTAGGATATCTCTAGTCTCTTCGTTTAAATTTACCAGCACGAAAAGCACGTGCTCGCTGGTTAGATACTCGTGAAAATTCGAGTAGGCAAACTGCCCGGCCTTTTCCAAAAGATAGCTTAAATCCGAGTCAATCATCATTTCCTCCTCTTTGCGCCTTTTGCGCGCCCGTTTTACGGGCTATTCTTCCTCGACGACGGCCTTTAGCGGATAGCCCGCGGCGGCTGCGGCTTTTAGCGTTTGGTTTTGTTTGGTTTGGGCGATCTCT
>CAUPYN010000181.1:0-4389 GCA_963515575.1 uncultured Campylobacter sp. | reverse complement strand
CTGGTGGGCACCGCGATCACCGGCACGCTCACGAGGCCTGCTAACACGCTAGCTAGCGCGCCTTCCATGCCGGCTACCGCGATCACGACCTTTGCGCCGCGTATTTGCTCTAAATTTGCGATCAGCCTGTGCAGTCCCGCCACGCCCGCGTCGCTAAATTTGCGCGCGTCGTTGCCTAGAAATCTCGCCGTTTCGTACGCCTCCTCCACTACCGCGCCGTCGGCGGTGCCGGCGGAGACTATCGCGATGTAGCTTTGCGTGAGCGCGGGTTCTTTAAATTTGACGCTGATGACGCGACCGCGAGCGTTAAACTCCGCCTGCGGCAGCGTCTCGCGCACCCGTTTAAAAACCTGCTCGTTCGTGCGCGTGATTAGGATATTTTGCCCTCTCGCGCCAATCGCCTCTGCGATGCATAAAATTTCATCATCCGTTTTACCCTCGCCGTAGATCACCTCGCCCGCGCCGTTTCGCAGGGCGCGCTGAGTGTCGATCTTGGCGCAACCCGCGTCGCTAAAAGGAAAATCCCGTAAAAATTCTATCGCCTCGCGCTCGCTTTTCTCGCCCGATTTTATGGCTCGGATGAAATTTAAAGCCTCATCATTCGTCATTTAAAATCTCCCCGCGAAGTCCCTTTAAATCAAGCAAAATATCATACTCGCCAAGCGCGGCGATCTCGCGCACGATACCGCTAAAATCTCCCGCGCAAAAGCGCCTCGTCTCGCTCGCTCCCATTTGTAGCTTAAAGGCTTTGCCGTCAAATCGCGCGCGAACGTTTAAAAATCCATTCGAGATTAGCAGATTTTCGACTCGCTCCACGAGCGAAATTTCCTCCGCGGAAAACTCCCTGTCATGCGGCAGGCGCGTCAGAAGGCAGGCGTAGCTGGGCTTGTCCGCGGTCGGCAGTCCAAGTTCGCGGCTAAGCTCTCTAATCTCTGATTTTTTGAGGCCTTTAAGCGGCGAAAGTACGCCAAGCTCGTCTTTTGCTTTAAGCCCGGGGCGGTATTCGCCAAGATCGTCTAGGTTCGTGCCGTCGGCGACGTTTGTAAAGCCTAGATGTTTTGCTAGCTCGATTAGCCGCGTAAAAACCGCCTTTTTGCAGACGTAGCAGCGATCTTGCGGATTATTTTTTACCGCTTCGGGTGCGTCTAGCTCTAACATTTCGTGCCTGATACCGTAAGTACGGGTAAATTCCACCGCCTCTTTTATCTCGCGCCCCGACATATAGGGCGATTTTAGCGTGATCGCCACCGCGCGCCGGCCTAGCGTATCGGCGGCAACGCGCAGCAGTAGCGAGCTATCCACGCCGCCGCTAAACGCTACGGCTAAATTTTCCAGCTTTTTTATATCATTTTTTAGAATTTCTAGTTTCGTCATATTTTTTTAAAGTCTCGTTTCTAACCTCGCGGATCGTCGTTTGAAATCTCTGCGCGGCTTTTTTGCAGTCTTCGAATTCGGGCTTGATTTTTAAAATTTCGGGGTAATTTCGGGCTAAATTTTCGTCCGTTAAATTTTGTTCGGCGTTAAAAACGCAAACTCGGCCGCGCGAAATTTTAAGCCTTATTTTGCCGTATTTAGTCTCCACCTCGCAAAACTCGCGCGCGAGCTCCGTTTTCCTCACGGCACACTCTCTAACTCCGATCGCCGTCGTATGCGCGAGAATCAGCCCCTTTATCCGCGCGGCGTCCTTCTTACGGCACAGCGCGTTTAGCTCAAAACCCGCGCGTCCTTTTTTCATAAAAATAGACCTGCTAAACACGTCCAGCGCGCCGCTATCTCGCAAAATATCGCAGGCAAAGGCAAAGCTCTCGGCGTCCATATCGTCTATGTTCGTGGAGATTAAAATCTGCTCGCAAACCTCGCCGTAGCCGGTTTGCGCGCTCAAATTCGACTCGCCGCTCGCGCCTAAATCCTCGCTCGTTTCGCAAAGCATCACGCGAAGCGCATTGGCAAAATCCGCGGCCTCTTTATCGCCCGCGCCGTAGCCCGTGCTTAAAATTTTAAAATTTCGCGGTGGCTTGCGGCGGTCTTGCTCTCTTAAATTTAGCGCGCAGGCCTTTAAAATCGCCGCTCCCGTGGGCGTAGTCGTCTCGAAATTCGCCCGCCCTAAGCTTACTTGCGCGCCTTTTAAAATTTCGCAAACCGCAGGCGCCGGTACGGCCAGCCTGCCGTGAGCGCAATGTGCAAAACCGCCGCCAAGCTCGATAGGCGAAGTAAAAATTTGCGGCGCGCCCAAAGCCTCCAAGCAAATAGCCGCGCCCACTACGTCTGCGATGCTGTCTACGGCGCCCACTTCGTGAAAATGTACTTGCCCTACGCTAGTGCCGTGGATTTTAGCTTCGGCTCGCGCGATAACGCTAAAAATTTCGCTTGCCGTTTTTTTTACGAAAGCGCTTAGGTTAGAGCTCTCGATAAGCTCTAAAATTTGCGCGAAATTTCGCGGATGCGGATGGTTTTGGGCGGGCTTATCCGCTCTAAATTCGGCGCCGTGAATTTTGCCGTTTAAATTTTGACGCGGGCTAAATTTAGCGCCCAAGAGGCCAAGCGGAAGCTGACCCCGATTTTCCGCGCAGACGACGTCTATTTTGGTTGTGGAGATACCGCATTTTAGCACTTTGCGCTTGCGTAGGTAAAACTCGCTAGCTAAATTTAACTTCTCAAGCTGGGCGCAAAGATAGCTAAAATCCGCGCCCAGATCCACCAGCGCGCCTAAATTCATATCGCCGCTGATGCCCGCACTTGCGTCGTAGTAAAGAAATTTCGCCAAGCTTAGGCCTTAGGCACCGTCATCGAGCCAAACGGCAAGATGATGATCCCCGCGTCCGCGCCCTTTTGCGCGAGCGCGTCGTCTAGGGCCTTTTGCAAATCATGATACGGTTTTAGGTGCACGGCTCGCATCTCGTCGTCGCTAAGCTCGCTCACCGCCCAGGTCTGCGCCCAGAGCGAGATTTCAGCCATCTTAGCGGCCTTGTGATAGCCTAGGTGAAATTCGTTTGAAATTTTTTCCAGCACCTCTTGCGGAGTCGGCGCGGACGCCATTAGGTTAAAAAACGGCTTTGGACCGATGCCCGTGCGGCACTTTGCGACCATTATCAAAATCCCGTCCTTAGCAAGCGCTAGTTTACCGTTGTCTAGGGCTTTTTGCGCCTGATAGAGATCGACGTCCATAGGGTAGGGCGCTACCGAGATCACGATATCTGCCTTGCGCGGGATATTTACGCAAAAGACCTCGTCGGCCTTTTTTACGCAGTCGTAAAAGCTGTCGTTTAGATCGCCAGCACTCGCGTAATACACGCCGTGCTCACTATCAAGCACCGTCTGGATTGAAAAAACGTCGATGTGCGCGAGAACTTTCATCGCATCGATCATATCCTCATGCACGGGATTGCCTTCTAAGCGCAGCGCCTGCGCGTCGGCGCTAAGGGCTAGTTTGTGGTTTTGCTCGATGGTTTCGTATTTGGCGACGCCTGGTAAAAAGGCCTTTCGTCCGCCAGTGTAGCCCGCGAAATAGTGCGGTTCGACCGAGCCTATGACGATCACTTTTTTTGCTTCTGCTACGATTTTGTTTATATGCATCTGCGTGCCGTTTTTGGACTCGCCTAGATAGCTCATTTCGTCTTTTTTCGAGTCGTGGTCGCATACTTCGCTTTTGGCGTTAAGCTCCGCGTAAATTTCTTTGCCGAAGATCATCTCGTACTCTTCTAGCGTGCCCTCTCTGTGGCAGCCCGTGGCGATGATGAAGGTTTTATTTTTATCGCGGATTTTTGGGTAAATTTGCTTTAAAACTTTGGCCGTCGGCGTAGGTCTCGTGCCGTCGTTTACGATAATTACGATCTTTTCGTCGCCTGCTATAAACTCGTCAAAACTTTTTTGATTTATCGGATTTGCCAGAGCCTTTGCGATGAGCGCCGTTTCGTCAAATTTAGCCACGGGGTTGGGGTTAAAAACGCCCAGTAAATTTTTTTCCGGAACGCTTATGTCGATGATATCATCTTTGCCGTAGCGAATAGGAATTTGCATTTTTGCTCCTTAAGTATAATTATTAATTTTTTATCTTAGGATTATATATAAATTTTTCTTTTAAACGCATTTAAAAAGGGTATTTAATTTTTAAATTTATAGAATGGATAAAATTTATTATTAAACGTAAGATTAATATATACGAATGTATTTTTAATTTTTTTATTAGTATTTAATTTTAATATTTATATAATCGCGCCATAATTTCCTAAAAGGAGAAAAAATGGAATTTCTAACCAGTTTGAGTGAAAGCACGCAGTTTTTCTTGCAGTTAATCGTCGTGCTGGGCTGTTTGTTCTACGGAGCTAAAAAGGGCGGTATGGCGCTAGGCGTTCTAGGCGTCATAGGTCTTGTTATCTTGGTATTTGCATT
>CAUPYN010000180.1:0-4407 GCA_963515575.1 uncultured Campylobacter sp. | reverse complement strand
AATTTAACTAAAATACCCCCACTTAAAAAGGCAGGAGATTAACTTTGAATAAAAAAAAGATGTTTTTGTTTTCAAGCGTTGCGGGCGCGATGATTTTCGGAGCCGTTTTTAGCGCAAATTTAAACGCTAAAGCCACCGAGGACGGCTCAAATTCTAAACTACAATCGCTCTCAAAACTTACAAAAACCATTTCTACTATCGAAAAATATTATGTTGATGATTTGCAGTTTAAAGAGATCGTGGATAAAGCCATAGAAGGGCTTTTAAACAACCTTGATGCGCACTCCGGATTTTTAAACGAAAAGGCGTTTAAAGATATGCAGGTGCAGACGAACGGGGAATTTGGCGGCCTAGGCATCACGGTAGGTATGAAAGACGGCGCGCTAACCGTCATCTCGCCTATCGAAAATACGCCTGCGGATAAAGCCGGCATAAAAAGCGGCGACATCATCCTTCGCATCGACGGCAATACGACCCTAGGCACTACCATAGACGAAGCGGTCAATAAAATGCGCGGCAAACCAAAGACGCCTATTACGATAACCATCGTGCGAAAAGGCGAGCAAAAGCCGTTTGACGTGAAACTCGTGCGCGACATCATCTCGGTCGAGTCAGTTTATGCAAAGATGATCGAAAAAGACAACATCCTCTATCTTCGCGTGACGAATTTTGATAAGCACGTAACCGAAAAGGCCGAGGAATTTATCAAAAAATATCCAAAAGCAGAAGGCATCATCCTTGACCTTCGAAATAACCCTGGCGGACTTTTAAACCAAGCGGTTGGACTGACGAATTTGTTTATAGATAGCGGTGTGATCGTATCTCAAAAGGGCAGAAACGAGAGCGAAAATAGCGAATTTAAAGCCGCTAGAGCAAATAAAATCACAAATTTACCGCTTGCAGTGCTAGTTAATGGCGGAAGTGCGAGCGCGAGCGAGATCGTGAGCGGATCGCTACAAGACCATAAACGAGCCGTCGTTATCGGCGAAAAGACGTTTGGCAAAGGTAGCGTACAGATCATCCTACCCGTAGACGACAAGGAGGCTATCCGCTTAACTATCGCGCGCTACTATTTGCCTAGCGGCCGCACTATACAAGCAACGGGCGTGGAGCCTGATATCGTCGTATTTCCGGGCAAGGTGCCTCAGCATGACGAAAATGCCTTTTCTATAAAAGAGAGCGAACTAAAAAAACACCTAACCAACGAACTGAGCAAAATAGACGCAAATAGCGACAAAAACTCTACGAAAATCACGGATAATAAGACTATAATAACCGAGGCTAACGTAAACGACGATATACAACTAAAATCGGCGATTGACGCGATCAAAATTTTACAGCTAAAATAAGGAGTGCAAAAATGCAAAAAAAAGAGCTGATCTACGAGGGCAAGGGAAAAAAGATGTTCGCAACGGACGATGCGAACTTGCTAATAGCGGAATTTAAAGACGATCTAACCGCCTTTGATGCGCAAAAAAGAGGCAATGAAGCCGGCAAAGGTGCGTTAAATAATAAAATTTCGACGCAGCTTTTTCATCTTTTAAAAGAAAAAGGCATCCCGACTCACCTGGTCGAAACTCTAAGCGACACCGAGCAGCTCGTGAAAAAATGCGAAATCATCCCGCTTGAAGTGGTTGTGAGAAATATCGCCACCGGCTCTCTAACAAAGCGCCTAGCGATAAAAGAAGGCACGGTTTTGTCGTTTCCATTGGTAGAGTTTTACTACAAAAACGACGATCTACACGATCCGCTCGTAAACGACGAACACTGTCTAATCATGGGCTTAGTTAAGAGCGAAAACGACCTTGACAGACTAAAACACATGGGTCGCGAGATAAACGCTATCCTATTTAAATTTTTCGCAGACAGAAACTTAAAATTAGTCGATTTTAAAGTCGAATTTGGCGTCGATAAGGACGGAAATATCCTGCTAGCAGACGAGATCAGCCCGGACAGCTGCCGCTTTTGGGACGCGACTACGAACGAAAAGCTTGATAAAGACAGATTCCGTCAGGATCTCGGTAGCGTAAAAGTCGCCTACGAAGAAGTTTTAAAAAGAATTTTATCTAAGGTTTAAAATGAAAGCTACCATCAACGTATCCCTAAAAAACGGCGTTTTAGACCCACAGGGAAAGGCAGTCGAGCACGCGCTCGGCTCGCTTGGATTTAATAACGTAAGCGGCGTGCGAATAGGCAAACAAATCGTGCTGGATATAAGTGCCGCAAGCAAAGACGAAGCGCGCAAGGAGCTCACCAAGATGTGCGAAGAACTGCTCGCAAACACCGTCATTGAGGACTACGAGATAAATTTGAACGATAAATGCGAGAGCGCAAAATGAAAGTCGCCATCGTTTTGTTTCCAGGTACGAACTGCGAGCAAGATACAAGGTATGCCTTTGAGCTTTTGGGTTGCCGGACACAGATAATCTGGCACAAAGAAAGCGAGATAAACGCTGATCTAATCGTGCTTCCGGGCGGATTTAGCTACGGCGACTACCTACGCACGGCAGCTATCGCTAAATTTAGCCCGGCGATGAGCGCGGTCGTAAAACACGCCCAAAAAGGCGGATACGTGCTTGGCATTTGCAACGGCTTTCAGATGCTGTGTGAGCTAAAACTGCTTGCAGGCGCGATGAGACGAAACGAAAATTTAAGCTTCATCTCAAAATACCACTATCTAAAAGTGATCTCAAACGCAAATAAATTTCTATCAAATTTGAGCGTCGGCGAGGTCGTAAACATCCCTATCGCTCACGGCGAGGGTAACTTTTACGCCGATGAGACGACGTTAAAAGGCCTCTACGATAACGATCAGGTGCTGCTAAAATACTGCGACGCAAACGGCGCAGAACTAAATCCAAACGGCTCGGTCGACGAGGTAGCAGGAATTTGCGATAAAAATAAAAAGATATTTGGCCTCATGCCTCACCCGGAGCGTGCCTGCGAGAAGTTTTTAGGCACGGATGATGGACTAAAGATGCTAAAAGGGCTAGTTTGCTAAAGCCCTTTTTAGCCTTTTTTACTATATTTGTTTTAGTTAGCGGAGCCACTGAGCCTAGCGTATTTGATATGATGGGCGACGAGCAAAGTCAAAAAGTAATCAAGCCTGCTCCGCAAACGCCCGCGCAAAAGCCAAATTTGCAAAACAGAGCGCCAAGCGCGCAAAATAGAACTCCCGCCCAGACGCAAAGCGCGGCTGCTCAAGACAGAACCCCTGCAGCGCAAAGCCAAACCGTAAGCAACCAAGGCGGCACGCATCTGCGCCAGCCTATCCCGCAAAATATAGCTCCTACAAATGAGCCAGAGTTAAATTTAAAAGACAGCCAGCTCTACGAGCGTGTGCAGCCAAACGACATCATCATCAAGGCTCTAAACACGCCAAAGCAAGTCTACGTCGGACAAATTTTTAGCTTTACGCTCTCGGTCGATATCCAAGATAACATCGCGGTCGATTTGCAAACCATCTTGCCAGAAACCCAAAATCTAAAATGGCTAAGCTCAAATTTGCGCTGGGATAACGACGGTAAAGGGGTTTACAAGGCTCAAATTTACGCCGAGGCCTCCGCCGAGGCCGTAAAAAGTCCAAAAATCACGGTAAATTTAAAGCGCAACGGCGAGTTTTTTCAGACGGCAAATTTGACGCTTTCGCTACCTAAAATCGTAGCGCTAAAAAGCGGCGAGAAATACAACCACGTCGTCGCTCAAAATCTCGAAGTCAAAAAATACAAAACCAACAAATTTGACGATAAAAATCTTATTATGATCGTCGAAGTAAATGCACAAAAAGGCAACATCGCAGACTTTTTCATCGAGGATAAGGACATAATCAAACAAGGCGTAGACTCCACGAGTGGCGAATTTGACGCGCAAAGCGGATATTATTTTGCGATATTTTCGCCTGAAAAAACCTCGATAGATTTTAACTACTTTAGCCTGGCCAAAAAAGATTTCGTGAGCTTTTCACTCCCGGTAGTCGTGGAGGACGACGAGATCAGCACACAAATCGGGCTAAATCCAAAGCAAAGTAAATTTGAAATTTACAAAAATATCGGAGCTTACGCACTTTTCGGTATTTTCTTGATCACGTTTTTGTTTAAGCGCGATGCGATCTTCCTTGTCGTCGTAGTTGGCCTTGGAGCTTATATCCTTTACAGCTACAATCCGTTTGGCGGCGCGACGCTAAAACAAAACATAAACGTAAAAATCTTACCTACGCAAAACTCGAGCGTGTTTTACACCTCAAAAGCGCAGCAAAAGGTTGAAATACTTGGCAAACGCGAGGACTACGTCAAAATTTTGCTAGACGACGGCAAGATAGGCTGGGTAAAAAAAGATGATATTTTCTAGGATAAAGGCCGCGTATTTCGCGGTCGAGTTTCTCATTAGCATACTCTTGGTCATATTTTT
>CAUPYN010000179.1:0-4425 GCA_963515575.1 uncultured Campylobacter sp. | reverse complement strand
CCGCTTGCATAGCGCCTAGCCCGGCGTCGCCTTCGTCCGCGCCTATTTGTCCGTTTTGCATATCTTTGGCGATTTGGCGGTAGATTTCGATACTCTCTAGCGCAAATTTCGTATCGATTTTTTCCATCGCGTAGCCGACGTGGATGAGTACGTATTCGCCCACGGCCACGGGCTCGGCGATGAGATCGAGGCTCACGCGACGACTCACGCCTAGCGTCTCGACGGTAGCGACGTTATCTTCGTCGATCGCGACCACTTTTGACGGGATTGAGAGGCACATTATCTAAGCTCTTTTTTAAATTTTAAGAAATTTAGCCACTTCTCCATGCCTTCGCCCGTTTTTGCGTCTAGCTCGATAACATCGACCTTCGGATTTAGTTTGCGAGCCTCTTTGACGACTTTTTTCACGTCAAATTCAAAATGCGGCAACAGCGAAGTTTTGGTTATCACGATGAGATCGGCGGCGCGAAACATGACGGGGTATTTAGCTACCTTGTCGTCGCCTTCGGGCACCGACAGTAGCACGACGTTAAAGTGCGAGCCCACGTCGTAGCTAGCCGGGCATACGAGGTTGCCGACGTTTTCAACGAAAACTATATCAAGGCCCTCTAGCGGCAGATGATGAAGTCCCTCGTGCACCATAAAGGCATCCAGATGACATGCCTGTCCGGTCGTGATCTGATGGGCTTTGCCGCCTGCTTTTATTATGCGGTCGGCGTCTTGATTGGTTTCTAGATCGCCCTCGACGACGCCGATTTTAAATTTACCGCTTTTTATCGTAGCTTCAAGCAGCGTGGTTTTGCCGCTGCCGGGGCTACTCATGAGATTTACGCATAAAATCCCGTGCTCATCCAAATGAGCGCGGTTGTGCGCGGCCTCTTCATCATTTTGCGATAAAATTTTCGTTATCACTTCGACGGTTTTACTGTCGTTTAGCGCAGGGTGCGCGTGGCCGTGACTATGCTCGTGAGCCGCGCCGCGTCCGTGCTCGGCGCCGTGATCGTGAGAATGCGAGTGAGTCGTGCCGTCCGCGTGAGTATGAGCGTGATCGTGCCCGCCGAGCGAGCATCCGCAATCTTTACACATTTTGTTTCTCCTTAGCGATTTTTGGGGTTATTATACTCTTAGATGTTAAAATCTCGCTTTAGTTTCATACCTTGCGGATATTATTTCGTTGCATTTTATTTATATTTTGAGATTTTTATGGTAGCTGCGAGGCGGGTCAAATTTGACTCAATTTTAAGCTGAGTCAAATTTGAAGGCTTGGGCTAAATTTGAGTTCGGATAAGTCTAGTCAAATTTAGCACTCCAGCCGCCATTAAATTTAATGCTTGCTAGACTCGCCCGCGTTTGGTTTTTCCAGCACGATATCTTTGATACGAGCTTTGCCGTTATCCATCACACTGATTACGGCGGTGGCGTTAAACTCCATCATATCTCGCTCCATCTGCTGCGCCTTTTTAGGCGGCATAAAAAAGGCCTCGATACCGAAATTTGCGGTATTATAATCAACCCTGCCAGCTAAAAACGTGCCGCTGCTAGGCCGCTCAAAGCTATATTTGTCAAATTTATACCTGCCGTCTTTATCTTGCTTTAAAACGGCGTAAATTTTTGTGCCGTGCAGTTGCTGCCTTTTGCTCAAATTCGAGTCTCTTTTGTCCAGCTCGTAAATGCCTGCAAAGCCGTAGCTAAGGCGCACGTAATCGCCGCGAAACATATCGTGCGGATCGTAAAGCGTAGTTCGTATCAGTATCTCTTTGCCAAAATATATCGGCGCGTACGCATACGCAAGCATCGCGATCACGGCTAAAATTTGAAATACCGCGGCGGCAAAAATCAGCTTTAGTTTCATCTCGTGCTCCTTTTTTTAGAGATCTTAGACACGCCGAGCACCACGAGCGCAAATACCAAAAATAGCGCACTGGCACTGACGTAATCGCCGACTAGATCGACATAGCGCACGAACGCCACCCAAAAGATGAGCGCGATGCCGAATTTCATATTATTTTGCTTAATAAGAGCGACAGCGATGCAAACGCCGATAAACGAAAACACGCCCTCCTCGTAGCCCGCAAACGCGTCTAAGATAAAAGGCAGCGCAACCAAAAGCGCTCCGACGATAGCGGCGGCGTACTTTTTAAAGTAAAACGCAAGTCCCAAAGAGGCCGCACAAAAAGTCGCAAATAGCGCCCCAAACACGCTTTTTAAAAATGTAATGCCGTTCCAAACATCCTCATAGCTCTGAGCGCCGTAAGACCACGGACGCGAAAAATGCAAGTCCTCGTAAAGCGACATATCAAAGCACAAGATGCCAGCGCCGCAGACGATGCCGACGGTTTTGAGATAAAACGCGAGTTCAAATTTACCCGCTCTCTCAAACAAAAACGAAGCGCAAACGGCGAGTAAGCAGTAGCTAAGCGCGAAAAAATGAACGCCGTAAAACGCGTCGTCCACGCGCAAATCCGTCATAAAATATTGCTCGTAAAGCACGAAAGAGACGATATAAGCAAACACGCTCGCAAAAAGCGCGACCGTAAGTAGCCGCGAATCGTCGCGCCAAAGCACCGCAGCCGAAGCTATGATAAACAGCAAAAATCCGTGCGAAACACCACTAAACTCAAACTCCATCAAAAACCAAATAAGCCCCAAAATAAGAGCCTGAAGCGTGATGATGGACTTGCGCGTAGCAAGTCCGAGTGCCAAGGCTCCGACCGCCCACAGCAGCACTCCGTTAGGCATATGCTCGCCTAGATGGTAAATTTGCGCGACCAAAACGATCGCCGCGCCGTAGCAGAAGTTGCCCAGAAAAAACAGCGTCGTAGCCTGCGTCTCTTTGCCGTTTTTTTGCGCCCAAACTCCGCTAAAATTTACCGCCGCGAGTATGCCAAGCACTATGATTAGCCTCACGGCGCGCGGCAGCTCCTCCCAGTTTGCGCCGACCAAAGTAAATAGCGAAAGCGCCAAAAACAGATATGCAACGAGCTTTAATATAAAGCTTCGCCGCTCGTTTGCGCCCGATAAATCTATATCGTATCTAGCCGCTATCTTGCGCACCGCCTCGTCGCTTATTAGCCCGTCCTCTCGCCACTTCACAAGCTCTCCTGCGAGAAAATTTTTATGAAATATCATCATTTTTCTACTCCACGCATTTCATTATCCTGTGTCGCCCGGCCCAGTAGAGCACCGCATAACCCGCCCCGACTCCGACCATCTCGCGCCTTACTTAAGTCCAAAAAAACGCCGCCGCGAGTCTGCCGCTTACCCGTAAAACAAACGGCTTGTAGGCTAAATTTGCCAAAAATCGCACCCATATTTATACGTAAAAAGAGTCGTAATATCTGCTAAAAATCCATTTTTACGGTAGCTTCGCAAAAATCGCGGCAAGTATGGACAAAATACTCGAGTTTTCCTTATTTTGAGCAAAATTTTTAAAAAAATTTGCCTTACAACCCTAGATAAATTAATCGCGCGATTTTAGCAAAAACAAAATCAAAATGTAAAGAAATAGCGAAAATACCGCGGTTTTGAGCGGCGTTTTTGGTTTGCCGTTTAAATGCGGCAGAGTTTAGCGGCGCAAACGGTCATAAACCCCCAAATTTAATCAGCCGGTTCTTAAAGCGCGCTTACGGGTGTTCTTAATTTTAATTCTAAACGCACAAATATCGCCCTTTTACGGTGCAAAATCACGCCTATGCGTAAGCTTAAATCTGCCGTATTTTGCTTTCTTTGCGCCAAAAAGCGGTAAACGTCAGAAATTATCGCGCCTTTTGGGAGCTTAAAGAGATAAATTTTAAGCTTAGTTTTTAAAAATATGCAAAAATTTAACATCAAATAACGGCAAATTTAAAAGAGTAAATTTAAAAAATAAAAACATCTATTTAAACGGATTAAATTAATATCTAGCTTTAACGTAAAAGAGCATTAAACAAATAAATAAAAAATCCTGCGTAAATTATAAATAAAATTTACGCTAGAAAAATATAAGATAAATAAATATAAAATTCATCCGCCTAGCTCAGCTAAGCCAAACGGATGAAATCTGCTATCCTACGAGTGAGGAACGGCAGCTCTAGTGAGTTTTGCAAATTTAACCCCTTTTAGTCCGCCCATTTTTTCTGAAAATTTCTCGATAGACCCTGCTTTGCCGCGCAGTATCAGAGTCTCTAGGCAGTTATCGTGATCCACGTGAACGTGAGTCGTGCAGGCGATATGCAGGTTCGCCTTGTGCTCGATGTCCATCATTTTCACGACGAGGTCGTTTTGGTGATGTAGATAAATGAGCGTCAAAACGCCGATAAGATCCTCATCCGCGTCCTTCCAGCTGTCATTTACTATTTTTTCTCTAATCAAATCGCGAGTAAATTCGCTTCTTGAAGCATAGCCCTGAGCGCCTATCTTGCTATCTAGCTCGTCGAGGAGTTGTTT
>CAUPYN010000178.1:0-4462 GCA_963515575.1 uncultured Campylobacter sp. | reverse complement strand
GCTTAGGCTCGTCTCGCGAGCGCTTTTTGCGGATTTCGTTAAAATTTGACTCGATAGGCTATATGCTTTATCTTTGCCAAATTTTAACTTCAAAACCCCAAAAATCATCTCACGATACTTCGCCTTAACTTTTTTTATTCAAATTTGAAGCCAAATTTACCCACCGAGACCCACGCCTTGAAAACGTCAAATTTGATTCGGCCAGGTTTGATGCTACTCTGCTTTCCTGCCAAGGGGGAAGGGGCTTGAATTTTGCTTCGCTATACTCACAACTGCTAGCAGACGCGAAGTCGCTCCCTTCCCCCTTGACAATCCCTCATCCCCTACGACGCTTTTAAGGTGGCGACACTGCTTTGCCTTGCAGGCAAAGTGTCGCGGGTTTGAAAGCAAATTTTTAAAATTTTTATTTAAATTTTACCAAAGTAAATTTTGACGTTTTCAAGATGCGGGTCTCGGCGATTAGAATTCTAAAATTTATTCAAATTTGAGCGGCACAAATTTGACTCCGAATTTGGCTTCAAATTTACAGTCAAAAAGTCAAATTTAATTTCACTTCAGTCTATCGCCGAATTTTTGTTTGTCGCTCATATAAACGAAGCTTAGCACCTCGGCGACGGCGCGAAAGAGCTCCGCAGGTATCATATCGTTTACCTCGCACATCTTGTACAGCTCGCGCGCTAACGGCGGATTTTCAACGATTTTGACGTTGTTTTGCACTCCGATTTGCTTGATGCGAAGCGCTAGAAAATCCACGCCTTTAGCCAGGATCACCGGTGCTTTTTCCTTTGTTTTATCGTAGCGAAGGGCGACGGCGTAGTGGGTCGGGTTGGTGATGATGACGTCTGCTTGCGGGATATTTTGCATCATTCTGTTGCGCGCGGCTCGCATTTGCAGCTGGCGGATGCGACCTTTTACCTGCGGGTCGCCCTCCATCTGTTTGTACTCATCCTTGATCTCCTGCTTGCTCATTCTTAGGTCGCGAAAGTACTGAAAACGTACGATCAGCACGTCAAGAAGCCCGATGATAAACATCACTATTAGCATCACGGCGGCTAAAATCAGCATTTTTTCTTTTAGCCACGCCAGCTGCGCCGCCATCGAGAAAAACAGCGTATGCGGCAGCTCTTTGATGAAGCTAAAAAACATCAAAAACCCGACCGTGAAAACCGCCGTGACCTTGAGCACCATCTTGATGCCGTCTATCAGTTTTTTGAGCGAAAAGAGATTTTTGAGCCCTTTTAGCGGGTTGATTTTGTTTAAATTTGGCTCCAAAGGCTTAGTCGTAAATATAAATCCAAACTGCATGAGATTAGCAACGACGCCTGCGATCGCGATGCAAACGGCGATAGGCAGGATGATGAGCAGCGTGCGAAATATCGTCGTGATTGCGACGCTAAAGAGCAGCTTGCGCGTAAATTCCTGGCCGATTAGGCTCTGATAGTAGTTATACAGCGTGAAAAACTGATCGCCGATGAAGCCAAGAAGCGCCACTACGACGAAGATCGCGACCGCGAGCGTGACGAAGCCCGCGAGGTCTTGGCTTTTGGGGACGTTGCCGTCCTTGCGCGCGTCTTCGATCTTTTTGGAGGTGGGTTCTTCGGTTTTTTCTTGGTCTTCGCCTGCCATTTTCGTCCTAAATTTATCTTGCCGAGCGTTTTGGCTCAAATTTGCTTAAATTTGGGCGATTATACCTAAAACGAGGTTAAATTTTACGCTACGACGGAAAGTTTAAGAAGGATTTTTGCTCTTGTGCGTGACCTAAAAACCTGGCGGACGAAATTTTAAAAGCTGGGATATTAAACCAAAATTTATAAATTTTTGGGTATCATCCGTCTCTTACAACCAACAAAGCTCCCCAAGTCTTTTGAGATCCAAAAGCGCTTTTTGGTCTTACCAAATTTAGAAAGGTAGAGTATGTCAAAATACGCTATATTTAAGCACGGCGGCAAGCAGTATCGCGTCAGCGAAGGCGAATACCTTAAGCTTGACCATTTCAGTGCTGAAGCAAAATCATCAGTCGAGATTACGGACGTTTTGTGCGTAAACGACGGTGAAGTAAAGGTAGGCGCGCCGTTCGTAAAGGGTGCGAAAGTCGTTCTTGAAGTCGTAAACGAGGGCAAGGATAAAAAAGTCGTTATTTACAAAAAACGTAGACGCAAAGACTCAAAACTAAAACGCGGTTTTAGAAGACAGTTTACACGCGTAAAAGTCGTAAGTATCGCAGCTTAAGGAGATAAGAAATGGCACACAAAAAAGGTCAAGGCTCAACCCAGAATAACCGAGATTCCATCGGACGACGCTTGGGCGTTAAAAAATTCGGCGGCGAATTCGTTCGCGCGGGCAACATCATCATCCGCCAGCGCGGTACCGCTACTCACGCGGGCAGCAACGTCGGTCTAGGCAAAGATCACACGATTTTCGCACTAATTGACGGTTTCGTTAAATTCGAAAGACTAGATAAAAATAGAAAAAAAGTTTCAGTTTATCCTGCTGTGTAATCCTTGGGGCGAAAGCCCCTTTTTAAAAATAACTCAATTTTCATGAAATCTAAAGGTTTTTCTCACTCAAAACGGCTTCGCTATCCCAACTCTCTTAGAAAAGATTTAAAATTTATCAAAAAATCTCGTATTAGAAACGATCGTCGCTCTATTCGTCAAATCCTGAAATTTGATCCAAACCGCGAAAATTTACCGCAAACGATCTGCATAAATAACGGTGTATGGCAAATTGTTTAAACTTTGCGGCAAATCAAATTTTAATTAATAAACCGATATAATCCGAAAATTTCGCAAAATTACGAACCGAAAAATAATGAAATAAAATTTAAAAACTAAGGCAAAAAATGTTTATAGATAGCGTAAATTTAACCCTAAGCTCGGGTCACGGCGGGGCCGGCTCGGTGAGCTTTCGCCGCGAAAAGCACGTGATTTTGGGCGGACCGGACGGCGGCGACGGCGGCGACGGCGGGGATGTATATTTCGTCGCTGACAACAACACCCACACGCTAGCGGCATATAAAGGCAAAAAAGCCATGCGCGCGCAAAACGGCGAAGCGGGCACGGGGCGCAGGATGCACGGCAAAAGAGGCGAGCACCTCGAGCTCATCGTGCCTCCAGGCACTGCGGTGTTAGATGCTGAGACGGGCGAGCTACTCTGTGATTTAACGAGCGAGGGGCAGCGCGAGCTATTTTTAAAAGGCGGCAAGGGCGGGCTTGGCAACGTGCACTTTAAAAGCTCGATCAACCAAGCTCCCGAATACGCGCAAAAAGGCCTTGAGGGCGAAACGCGCGAGGTGAGGCTGGAGCTTAAGCTCATCGCCGACGTGGGGCTCGTGGGCTTTCCAAACGTCGGTAAAAGCACGCTGATCTCGACCGTCTCAAATGCTAAACCTCAGATCGCAAACTACGAGTTTACCACGCTCACGCCAAAGCTAGGCCTAGTCGAGGTTGACGAATACAGCGGCTTTGTCATGGCCGATATTCCGGGCATTATCGAGGGCGCAAGCGAGGGGCGCGGGCTTGGCGTGCAGTTTTTAAAACACGTCGAGCGCACGAAAATTTTGCTTTTTATGCTCGATCTTGCGAACTATCGCAGCCTTGAGGAGCAGTTTGACGCGCTGCGGGCCGAGACGGCGAAATTTTCAGAGGGGCTTGCAAAAAGAGACTATGCGATCGCTCTAACTCGTGCGGACGCGGCCGAAAATTTGCAGGAAAAATTTGATGCATTTTTGACGTACTTGGGGCTTGTAGGTACAGCTGGCGAGATGAAATTTAAACAAGATATTTATGAGTTTGACGCCGCTAAGCCGTTTTTCGTGATGCCGATCTCCTCGGCGACGGGACAAAATATAAACGAGCTAAAATTTAACCTGCTTGAGCTGCTTAAAAAGGAACCGTAGGTTGCTCTAAAGCCGCGCCGTAGAGGAGTTTTGACTAATGCAGGTCTTAAGCGCGCCCGTATATGCGGGTAAATTTTATGTTTATCGCTCGCAAACGCTGCAAAAAAATAAAATTTAAGGAGGCGAAATGAATAAAATTTTTATTCTAGTATTTTTATGCTTCGGCGTATACGGTTGCGATCCCGCCGATCCGGTGCCGAATTTTATGGACTTTAACGACAAGGATCACGACGGCGCGCTGAGCTTGCAGGAGTGGATGGCGAGCGAGGTGCCGTCTGGGCTGAAAGTAGAGCTAAATCTGCGCTCAGGCTCGGAATTTAAGAGGTTGGATGCTAATCATGACGGCAAGATTAGCCTAGATGAGCTGGGGGCGAAACCCTCTGCAAAGATTTATTGGTCCGAAGATCCGTGCGCTTTTTGGCCTTGGAAAGATCAAAGCGGAGATGAAAATCAAGCCGCCGTCAAATAAACGCGAAAAACGACGATAATGCGGCCTTTTGCGCGGGGTTTGGTTTGTGACGCGTATAAATTTTACTTCGCGCGAGCGAGTACGGACTAGGTTTA
>CAUPYN010000177.1:0-4464 GCA_963515575.1 uncultured Campylobacter sp. | reverse complement strand
CGCCTTTTTCCTCGTCCATCACGGCTAAAACGGCAAAAATTTTACTTCCGAGCTCGCCGTATTCGCCTTTGGTTTTTAGATGAAACGGCACGTATTTTAGCCCCGCGACCTTTTCTACGACCTTTGGCGTTACGGTTTTGTCGTATTTGTAGCAAAACGGGCATGCGTAGCTAAAGACCTTAACTAGCGTGTTTTGCTCCACGGGCAGCGGTTTTTGCAGCTTGACGTAGTCCTCGCCCTCGGTAAACGCTGCCGCGCTAAGGGCGCCAAACATCGCGACTGCTAGAAAGCCTTTTGTAAATTTAGAAAGTAGGTTCATGGAATACTCCTTAAAATGATTTCGTTTGAGTTAATTTTATACCTTTTCGCCGCCGCAAAACTCACGCTAAGATAAATTTTAGATTAAATTCGTAAAATTTGGGCTAAATTTTAGCGGAAAATATAAAAATTCGAATTATTTTTTTGATTTAAGCTATTTATAATAATAGCGTGATTTTCACGTTAGAAATATTCACTAAAATTACGGCAATGAAACGATTTGTCATTATAAAGGAGAAAAGATGAAAAGAACTCTATCATCAGTCGCCCTGGCTGCGGCGTTACTCGGCGGTCTAAGCACAGCCGCGCTAGCTATCGGCGGACCTAGCGGCTCGCACATCGACTACGCCGTCCCGGGCAAGATCGGCGAAGTAGTCGTAAACCCATACGACATCGCGCCTCTAACGGCGGTCATCAAAAACGGCGGCTACACGCTAGCAAATGCAAAAGTCACCATCGTGCCAAAACCGGGCGGTCAAGTTATCAGCTATAAAGTCGCCGATAAACACCTTCGCACTCACGGCGGAATCCCTGTTTTCGGACTTTACCCCGACTATCAAAACACCGTCGAGGTCGAATACGATAAAATTTACAAGGGTCAAACCGAGCGCATAAAAGAAACCTATAAAATTTACGCTCCGGCGATCTATTTGGAGAGCTCCGGCATGCCGTCTCAAAAGGGCGCGCTGTTTGATAAAATCGAAGTCGTGAAGGCTCCGAGCGCCAAATTTGCCAATCGCCTCTACTACGTAAACAACTTCGTAAATAAAACCGGCAAGGGCACTAAAGTCGTGTGGAACAACCCCGCAGGCGGCGCGATCGAGTGGAACTACAGCCCAAATAACTTCGTGCTAGACACTAAAGGCGAGGTGCGCTGGTATATGGAGGCGAGTAAAATTTACGACCTCAAGCAGCCTTTTAGCGCGGGCGTCATGATGGGCTTTAAACAAAACGACGACGGCGCGATGACGTGGGGTTACGGCCAAAGATACGCCAAATACGACATAATGGGCCGCGAAATCTTTAACCGCGAGCTGCCTGCCGGCTACAACGACTTCTCGCACTCCATGGACGTGGCGCAAAACGGGCATTATTTCCTGCGCGCGGCAAATGCTAACTATAAACGCGCCGACGGCAAAAACGTCCGCACGGTCCGCGACGTAATCGTCGAAGTCGATCGCGACGGCAACGTCGTGGATGATTTTAGGCTGTATGAAATTTTGGATCCGTACCGAGACATCGTGCTAAAAACTCTCGATCAGGGTGCGGTGTGCCTAAACATCGACGCTAGCAAAGCAGGCCACACCGCTAGCTCGGACGAGCTAGCTGCGATGGATTTGAGCGAAAAATGGGGAGACATCGTTGGCTCGGGCCCTGGACGCAACTGGGCGCACGTAAATAGCGTGGACTACGATCCAAGCGACGATAGCATCATCATCTCCAGCCGCCACCAAGACGCCGTCATCAAGATCGGCCGCGACAAAAAAGTCAAATGGATAATGGGCGCGCACAAGGGCTGGAAGGATCAGTTTAAGGGCTACTTGCTCCAGCCGGTGGATAAAGACGGCAAAAAAATCGTCTGCGAGGACGAGTGCTCAAAATGCCCGGGATATGAGAGCGAAAAGGGCGGATTTGACTGGCAGTGGACGCAACATACGGCATTTAGAATCGACAGCAAGTCCAAAAAGGGCGTCGTCTATCTAACGGTCTTTGATAACGGCGACACACGCGGCATGGAACAGCCTGCGATGGCTGGCATGAAATACTCCCGCGCGGTCGTCTATAAAATCGACGAAAAAGCTAAAACCGTCGAGCAGGTCTGGGAATACGGCAAACAGCGCGGCAGCGAGTGGTACAGCTCGGTCACTTCGCTAGCGCAGTATCAAGACGACCTAGATAGCGTGATGGTTTACTCCGCGGTCGCGGGCATGCAGTTTGACATCGCCAAGGGCCGTCCGGTCGGCGTGCCTAGCCCGCATATCAACGAGTTTGAATGGGGCGCAAAAGAGCCGTCAATCGAGATAAAAATGACCAACGCGATGGGTTATCAGGCATTTCCGTTTAGCGTAGAAAAGGCATTTGAGAAGTAAAATTTAAAATTTAGCGGCCTTGGACGATGCGTTTCGGGTCGCTTTTTGGTAAGTTTGGATTTTGCGCTTGCGGCTCGGTTAAATTTGCCCGCTCAAATTTGACGGGTCGCAGGCTTTAAATTTAGATCAAATTTGATCTTGTAAGAGGTAAAATTTAGGCTCGCGTTTCCATCCTTTGCGCTAGTCTAAATCTTACCTTTTCCTGCCAAGCGTTTGGGAAAATAGGACTCCGAAAGACAATAGCAACGACTGAACGCTTGGATTTTAGTAAAACGCCGCGCCTAGATTTTTCCGCTGCTTAAATTTATCCGTTTGCTTCACAAATTTCGCTCCTATTTTTCAAATTTATATCCTTGTTGCCGTAAAACCGATATAATCAACAAAAACGACGGAGGCGAAAAATGCAAAAATTTGTCGAGCAAAAATTTATCGGCGAGCGCGCGATGTTTGGCGCAAAGGACGCGGAGTTTGAGCGGTGCGGGTTCGCAGCGGGCGAGTCGCCTCTAAAGCACGGGCAAAATTTGCGCCTAAAAAACTGCACTTTCGAGTGGAAATATCCGCTGTGGTATACCAAAAACGTCGCCGTGGAGGACGGATTTTTGATGCAGATGGCGCGTGCTGGCATCTGGTACGCGCAGGAGGTTAGCTTTAAAGATACGCTAATCCAGGCGCCAAAATCCTTTCGAAGGTGCCAAAATTTGAGGCTAGAAAACGTAAATTTGACCCAGGCCGAGGAGACGCTGTGGAGCTGTGCGGACGTGGAGATAAAAAACGTCTGCGCGCGCGGGGATTATTTTGCGATGAACTGCGAAAACCTGCGCGTTTACGGGCTAAATTTGGACGGGAACTACGGCTTTGACGGCTGTAAAAACCTACTCGTCGAGGATAGCAAACTGCTTAGCAAAGACGCTTTTTGGAACTGCGAGAACGTGACCGTGCGAAATAGCTTTGTAAGCGGCGAATATCTCGCATGGAACAGCAAAAACGTGACCTTTGAAAACTGCGTGATAGAGAGCTTGCAAGGGCTTTGCTACGTGCAAAATCTCGTGCTGCGCGGCTGTCAGACGCTAGATACCACGCTAGCCTTTGAGTACTCAAGCGTGGACGCTGAAATTTTAGGCGGTATAGTTAGCGTGAAAAATCCGCTCTCAGGCGTGATAAGAGCAATGGAGATAGGCGAGATTATAATGGATAAAGAGTGCGTAGACCCGGCCGCGACTAGGATAATTTTAGAAAAATAACGGCACGTTTTGCCGGCGGCTTTTATGAGTTTTTTGCTTCGTTTTACTTGCAACTGCAAGCAGAGGCCTTTGCGGCACCTTGGCTGCAAAAACCGTAGCGGCGTTAAAAATGATCTTGCGATGCTTCGCCTTTTTTCTTGCGCCCAAATTTGGAATTAGCTTTTAAATCCAAGCAATGCTTTAAATTTGACCCCAAACAAGAAATTACTACTTCGTTTAAATTTGCCGCCGGCTAGAGTTGCTTATATATAGCTCCTTTATCCTTGCCCATCTACTTTGCTTGCGGTATTATCGCTCTATGTTTAAATATGAAGCCGAAATTTGAGATTTAAGCCGTTTTTGGCTTAAATTAAGCGCCGAAAAAAGTTGCGGTATTTGGTTAAATTTGCCGCTTTTTGCCGAATAATCCGGCGCTAGTCGCCGAGCCGGCAAAATTTAAATTATTTAAAAGGAAAAATATGTCGTTTTTTGAAAAATTAAATCTAGCTTTTTACGCCGTTTGTCGTCCGGAAAAGCTTATTTCGTTTAGGCTCGAAAAGCCCGATCCGCGCTATACGCGCGAAGCGAATTTCGCCCTAAAATACGGCGTCCTTAACGCTCATCAAAATATGAACGCCGTCACGATCGCCTACGACCGCTTGTGCGAGCAGTATACGGGATTTAAGCCGCTTTTTATCATCGAAAACGCTCCGCAATGCGAATACACAAATATGCACGCAAGCTCTAGTTTCGAGACGCTGGACGAGGATGAGTATAACGCGCAAAATCCGGACGCGCGCGATTTTCCCGTTGCGGAGTTTCGTTTGATGCTGGAC
>CAUPYN010000176.1:0-4464 GCA_963515575.1 uncultured Campylobacter sp. | reverse complement strand
GACTACTATATCTCTCGCCATATGTAGGTGAAAATTCTCAACTCCTGAGAGTTCTCTGATTTTTTTAACTTGTCTGTCGAGATTAACTATCGTCTCGCCGCTTACGGGACTGGCAAACACTAGCTCGGCCATCCTCGGTATCTCTTGTAGTTTGGATGCTATAAAATTTGGGATAGCTACTATATAGTCGTTAGAGTTTTTCGTCCTCTCTAAAAGCATCGTGTTGTTGCTGAAATTTATGTTTTTCCATTTTAAGTTTAAAATTTCGGACTTTCGCCTGCCCGTAAAAATCAGGGCAAAAAGCGTCCAATAAAAAACATCATCAGCGTAGAGTTTGTTAATAGCGAAAAATAAATTTCTAAGCTTATTAGAGCAATTGATGACTTTTGATTTTTTCTCGATCTTATCAAGCTTTAAACCAAACGTCGGCTCGAAAGCTAGAGCCCTATGAATAAGCGCGTACTTAAACATAGGACGTAAAATTTCTTTTATCGTTTTATTGTATGTTTTTGGAGATAGTCCCTTGTTTCGCATGGAGTTATAAAAAATTTGAATATGATCAAGCGTTACCTTTTCTATAGCCAGCGAGCCTAGCGGGCTGTTTTTGATATGATTGTTAAACATCGCCGCTAGCCCGGTCGTAGCTTTGGTTTTGGCTCTAGTTTCCATATATAAATCCCAAAGCTGCTTAACTTTGATGTTTGGCTGGATCCTAGAAACATTAGATGCCGCCATATCTTTGCCTTTTGCCCACTCCGCAAAAACTGCCATAGCTTCTTGTAAATATTCCCGCCCGGTCCATTTTTCTCTTACGGCTATTTCTACTACCTTAGTGGCTCGCCTTCCGTCGCTACTTCTTTTTCTGAATAAAAACTTATTCGTATGATTTTTACCCACGTAGATATTTGGAACTTTCGTCTTTTTGTATTCGCTTAGACTGATTGACATTTGAGTCCTTTTTAAAATCCTTTGCGCCGCTTTGGGTAACCCACTGGGTAACCCATTTGGCGATAGAATTATAATTCTAAAAAAGTTATAATCAGCTTAAAGTATCGTATTTTAGGGCTATATAAACTTATATAATTCTTAATAAATCTGTGGCGTATTTTTTCAAGTCCTTTCATCCGCACCATAACACTCTCAAATACGAAAACTTTCCCCCAAAATAAATGTTTTTGACGTAGTCCGTAATGGGACTTATTGTGATAAATTTCTTGTTTTCGCTCTTCTACTCACTAAAAATTACTCACTAGCTAAGATTAGTGAGTTTTTTAAGACTTAACACGATGGCATCGCTCCGTTTTCTGATAATTAATTTAGGAATCCACAATTCGGAGCTGAATATGAAGTTGGCAAAACCTCTAACCCTAAGTTGCGCGACACTGCTAAATTTCGCGTTAATCCCGATGAAGCTATACGAGATTATCGTCTAGAAAAGGACGTAAAAGCAAGTTGTCAGGCTTTAACCACTAATCTTTGGTTAAAATATCCGCTCGATCGTCAAAAAAAGGAACTACTCCGTTAAGTTTCGTAAAGACTTCTATTTCGCCTCTAGCGGTATTCTGACGAAGTTTTTAGGAGCGTTTCTCTAAGTTTCTTATCGAGACGCCTTAAATTTAGCCGATAAATACTTGGAGGCTAACCTTACCACTAATATTTCTAAAAATTCTCTTGCCTTCGTATTTGCCAAATATCTCGAACGCTTCGGGGTGGGTTGGAAGCCTGCGACTATCCTCAAAAAACGGAAAATTTATAAAAAGCGGTTGTTGCCTTTGGCTTCAAAAACGATTGCTAGTATCTCTGTAAAGGAGTTGCGAAGTATTGCCGACTCTATATTCTCGTCTCGCAAATATTCTGCATTATGGGACTTCTGCGAGCTAGTTTATCATATTTGGTATTTAGAGATATTTTTGGCGGTATAAAATTAATTGACGGTCATATTTTGGCCGAAAGCGACGGTTACGGCCACATAGATGACGTTACCGACTTAAAAATCCTCATAAACTACATACAAAATTATCCAAATACCGAAAGTGTCCGAAATGCCTTATTTTTGGCTTATGTTCGGCTTTGAAAGTCTCCTAAACGCAAAAGGGCGCGTAGTTTAGTCTACGAATGCGACAACAATCTAACCGAATACGAGATTAAGCCACAAGGTAGGGGGTTTAAAGAAATATAACAAGGCAAAAAACAATCGCTGCCCAAAAAGTCGTAAGGCAGATTTCATTGCTCTTGGTTTTTCTTGTGCAGGTTCGATATTAGCCTTGGATAAATGAAATGGTACGTCCTATCGCATAAAAATAAGTAAGTCGTTAAAGCCCTAGAAAAGAGCTCTATTCCTTAACCAAAAGGGCTTTATCTACGATTCTGTTTTTGGGTTGTGCGGATTTTTGAGAGTCGCAAAAATAAAAGCCCGCATATTTACGCTTTGCTTTTTGTTTCGATACGCGATCTAGCCCAAGCCACCCAGAAGTATAAATCCATATAACAAAGGTGCCGTGAAAATAAACGCTTTAAGTCCCGCCTATATTTTAAGGGTAAAAAGCGGCACTGCGCGCTTTGATAGAGCTGCTTGCGATGTCCAAAAAAAGAATTGCATAGCGCGTTTAACGTAAAACTAATCACAATTTTTCTATGCGCCCGGCTGCATTGGCGCTAAATTTAGCGTTGCGGCGTAGCGTCGCCAGAGCTGCTTTTATGAGATGCGATTACTTTTGTCGGCGACGGAATTATAAATTTAGTCCACGGCTTTTGTTTTGGGCGGATTTATTTAGGTCGCTCGCGCCGTAAATTTAAAGTAGCCAAATATCTAGCAAAGCGCGCTTTTAAATCCCTAGTAGCCGATAAAAGCGTAAACCAAACCCATAGCTTACTGCTCACATTTTTTCATTATCCTTTTTGCGACGATTTTGCCGATGTTTTTGTAGCGTTTTTCATTAAAGGTTAGAGACTTTAGATACCCCGTGTCGCTCGTATCGCCCAAAGCCTCAAAGCAAATCGCCGCATGTTCGGCCACGATTTCGTCCTTCGTACCGATCGTTGCCGCGATGAGTCTCTTTAAAATAGGCACGAAAGCATCATGCGTCCGTGCACTGACCTTTTCGTCTTTTATGCTGCAAGAAGAGTGCGTAAGCGCGTAGATATAGCACTTTGCAAAGCTCTTTTTCTTAGGCGGGATACCGCGCGCAAACTCCTCTCCGAGTTGCAAAAACGCATCCAAGGCCTCATGCGGCGGTAGCTCCTCTATTGTGCCAAAAACTATGCGGAAAAACTGCTTTGGGCGGTTTATGGCTTTGATCAGTCCTGCTACGCCGCCCTCTAGATAGATGCAGATCGCATCGACCCACGCAGCCATCGGCGCTATGAGGTCGTCGTTCATCGGCTGCCAGTCGTACTGCCTAGACATCTCGCGCAGAGGCTCTATAAGGGCTAAATCCGGTGTCTTTAGCGCTTTTAGCAGATGCTCGACCTCCAGATCGCCGCTTTTTTCCAGGCGGTGGAGCTTTTTTATAAATTTTTCTACTTCGGTCATATTTTTCCTTGGATTTGATTTGGTTGATTTTATATTATTTTGGCTAAATTTATGCCGTAAAGTCGCCTGCTAGGTCGGTATCCGGGCCTGATACGGTTTGCCTAGAGCAAAGCAAAAGCCCACCCAACGGATAAATTTACGCCGTTTGACCGCAGGCTAAATTTGCTTTTTTGTGTTTCCGCACCCTAAAACTTGCTTACCGCTTTATGCCGTAAATACGGCAAAAAAAGCTTAATTTCGCATTTTGGTTTTGGTAAAATCGCAGACTAGAGCTTGACTCGGAGCTTTAAATTTAACGCCGGGCGGCGCATTTTAGGTTAAATTTGCGGCTTTATAAACGGCCTGATGGCTGTTTTATTTTTACTTGGCGCCCGACTTTGAGCGGTTTTGCAGCGCGCGCCTATGCCGCTAAAAAGCGAGCGCTAGCGGCTGGAAGTTTGCGCCTAAAATCTAAGCGCAAACTAAAATCATCCTCTAGCGAGATTAAATTTATGGTTTTAAAAGGTGGGTTTGATCTAAATTCGGCCTGAAAAAATCAAGATAAAATCTCAAATTTGACCCGCTCGTTTTCCTCCGCAAGGTCGGTAAAAATGGCAATCAGATCGCCTGCGTAGCCCCCTAGCGCGCTAAGAGCGGCGCGGTTTTTTAGATTTATCAGAGTGGGTTCGTTTATTTCGCCCAGAGCGTCGTAGAGCGCGTCGAGGTTTTTTATCTCTGGGCCAAGGCCGAATTTTCGCGCCAGATACTCAAAGGCTGCCGTTTTCTCGCGCATTTTCGTACCGTTTAGGGTTATGATTTTCACTGCCGCCTCCGCTCATAAAGTAGATAAAAGTTCTCGTAATGATCGGGCGTGTAATAGATCAGCCCGTCGTTAGAAAACACGATGCGCTGGGCTCCCACTCGCCCACCGCCAAATCCGATATCTCACTCAA
>CAUPYN010000175.1:0-4477 GCA_963515575.1 uncultured Campylobacter sp. | reverse complement strand
CTTTAAATTTATGCGTTTGGGGCGCAAATGTTCAAAGCGCGAGTCAAAGCGGCTTTAAGATCCCGGTGGACTGCGTTTCGATCTTTGAAACCAGAAAAGACGAGCTAAAAAGAGAGCTTGCAAAAATAGACGAAGCAAGGCAGGCTTTGGAGGCTTTTCGTGCGAGTTCGGCGGCGCTTTTTGAGGAGCGAAATGCCAAGCTAGCCGCCAAAGAGGCCGAGATAAACGCGACTCTAGCTCGCGCGCAAGAGGAAAAAAAGCAGACCGAGCAGCTGATAAAGAAAAACGAGGAAATCGTAAAAGAGCTAAAAGCGATGACTAGCGACAAGGTTGGCGAGACCTACGGCAAGATGAAAGATCAAGCCGCCGCCGACGTGCTAAGCGCGATGGATAGGGCGGATGCGGCTAGTATCATGTACTCGTTAAGCCCTAAAAAAATCTCCGCGATAATGGCAAAAATGGAGCCCGCCGCAGCGTCTGAAATCACGCTTTTAATCAAACAAGGCCCGCCATTTATAAAAGCCGAAAAAAACGTAACGCAGGAAGTCTCTCCGACCTCGCCGGATGGCCCGGCGGGCAATCTACTAAATTTGTAAATTTAGGGCCGCCGCCGCTCTAAATTTATCTTGGTTCGCGTCTAAATTTGAGCCCAAATTTGCCGCCGTCAAATTTAACGCTAAAGCCTAAATTTAACTAGCGCTCGGCCTCAAAAGCGTTTTTATCCGAGCGTCAAATTTAGCTTCAAATTTTACTAAAAACAAATGCCCGTCAAAACAAAAAACGCCGTGAGATTTTAGGTATTTCTTACCAAATTTTGGTTAAAATCAAGCCCAAAAAGAGAGGTAAAAATGCGTATAAAACTCCCACACACACCCTACATCGCGCACAAAATCGCTATTGATTTATTAAAGTCCGGATTCGTAAATTTAACGCGCGGAGTGGAGCCAGTAGCAGCATGCGCGAAAGAAGTTTTAGATGACGATTTACAAAAAGAAAAAGCGCTTGAAGAGCGCGTAAACGAGGTGCTCACCCAAAACGAAGACGATATGGAGAGTATGCAAGTCGATAGAAAAAATATGTTTTGGCTTGTGAAAAAAAAGCTAGCCAAAGAGTACGGCGTGATACTTACGTACGAAGACCGCTTTAGCAACGTCGCTCATCTCGTGCTACAAAATGCTTGGAAAAAGGGACTCATAGACTACTCGGTCTCCGAAAACCGTATCAAAAACATCATCTACGGCTCGATCGAAGAGTATTTAAAAACGTATGAAATTTTACAAGACGTAGTTATCGACAAGATCGACGGCTACAAGCGCAAGCTGATCCCGGGTACCGAGGAGTACGATATCGTATTTGAGCGGCTCTACGAGGACGAACTAAGAAAACGAGGCATGTTGTGAGAGCTTATATCTACCTTGAAAACGGCGTTTTTTTACAGGCGAAGGCCTTTGGCGCGAGCGGTACGGCTAGCGGCGAAATGGTCTTTAACACGAGTCTAACCGGCTATCAAGAGATTATGAGCGATCCGAGCTACGCGGGGCAGTTTATCGTTTTTACCATGCCAGAGATCGGCATAGTAGGCGTAAACGAAGACGATATGGAGAGCGCCAAAATCCACGCTAGCGGCGTTTTGATGAGGGATTTTAACTCTACGCCGTCAAATTTTCGCTCGCAAAAAAGCTTGGAAGAGTTTTTCAAAGAGCAAGGCAAATTTGGCGTTTACGATATCGACACGAGATTTTTAACCAAGATGCTACGCGATAACGGCGCGCTTCACGCAGTTATCTCGACTGAAATTTCGGACGAAAAAGAGCTAAAAAAACTGCTCGAAAACTCGCCTAGAATCTCAGAGATAAACTATGTAGCAAAGGTGAGCACCGAGCAAATTTACGCTCACGAAAAGGGCGCCTGGGATCATGCTAGCAAAGCCTACTCCGTGCTAAAATCAAACGGCAAAAAGGTCGCCGTCATCGACTACGGCGTGAAGCGAAATATCCTAAACGAGCTTTGCGAAACCGGCCTTGAGACGCAAATTTATCCGCACGACGTGCAAGCAGACGAGCTCATCGCTAAATTTAGCAAAGGCGAGATAAACGGCGTGTTTCTCTCAAACGGCCCGGGCGAGCCCAAGGCTCTAAAAAACGAGATCGCGCAGATAAAAAAACTGATCGAAGCAAGGGTGCCGATTTTTGGTATTTGCCTCGGCCATCAGCTGCTTAGCAACGCGTTTGGCTTTGAGACGTACAAGCTAAAATTCGGTCAGCACGGCGCAAATCACCCGGTTTTAAATTTGCAAACTAAGGCGGTCGAGATAACGGCGCAAAATCACAACTACAACGTTCCAGAGGAGATCGCGCAGGTCGCCGAAATCACGCATAGAAACCTTTTCGACGGCACGATCGAGGGCGTGAAGTACAAGGATTATCCGGTATTTTCAGTGCAGCATCACCCCGAGGCTAGCGGCGGGCCGAGCGAGAGCAAATATATCTTTAAACAGTTTTTAGAAATTTTATAGTTGCTAGTCGCGGTCAAATTTGAGCTAAATTTGCAGTTAAATTTGCGGGCCAAATTTAGCCCGTGCGCGGCTAAAACTCGCAAATGAAATTCTACGGTCAAATTTGATGAGCGGCGCGGAGTTTTTTTCAATTTTGAGCGTCGCGGCGCTTAGCTCGGTAGGCCACTGCGCGGGCATGTGCGGCGGTTTTGCTATCTTGCTCGCGCGCTTTTTAAGCGGAAAAGGTAAAATTTTTAGCGCGGCGATGATAGCGGGGTACAACCTAGCTAGAATTTGCGCTTATATACTACTTGGCTTTATTTTCGGGTCGCTTGGCGGCGTTTTTACGCTATCTCTTGCGGCGCGAGGCTACTTGTTTTTTGCTATCGGCGTTTTTATGGCGGTTTTGGGCGTTGCGCTCATTAGGCGCGGGACGCTGCTTAATTTTATCGAGAAAAACGCATTTTTATCCAAAATTTTAAACGAAAAAATGAAAGCCGCGATCTCTAAAAATAGCGTGCCGGGGTTTTTAGTGCTCGGATTTTTAAACGGGCTGCTGCCGTGCGGAGTCGTGGTTTTTTTTTTTTATTTTTTAGGAGCGATCGGCCGCGGGGCCAACGGCGCGGGGGGAACGGCGGAGGTTTTGATAGTTTTATGTTTTTTAGCTTTAGCCGTAGCTAGCGGCAGCGAGGCAAAGGGCGCGGCGATAACGGCTACGTTTGGCATAGTTAGCTTTTTTGCGATGAGTTTTTACGCGCTGGTTTTAAAGGCTCTGAGCGAAAAATTTAAAAAGCAGGCACTAAATTTAAGCGGCGCGGCGATAATAATTTACGGAATTTACCTGGCTTTTATAGGATTTACGGCGAGTAATGGATAACATCAAAGAAAGATTTAGACAGTATCAAGAGGCTATCGAGACTAGCAACATCGTCTCAAAGACCGACACGAACGGCACTATCACCTTCGTAAACGACGAGTTTTGCAAGATGTCGGGCTTTACGCGCGAGGAGCTAATCGGCGCAAATCACAACATCGTGCGCCATCCCGAGGTGCCAAAGGAAGTTTACGCGCGGCTTTGGGAGACGATTTTAGCCAAAAAAGTGCATAAAGGCACGATAAGAAACCGCACCAAGGACGGCCGCGACGTCTATCTAAACACAACCATTATCCCGATTTTAAATTTAAGCGGGCAGATCGAAGAGTTTCTTGCGATCAGATACGACGTGACGGACGTGATAAATCTCAACAACGAACTTGAAAAGACGAAAAAAGAGCTGTTAAATTTAAACGAAAATCTCGAAAACAGGGTCGCCGAGCAGACGGCCAAGCTCGTAAATTTAAACCAAAATCTAGAAAATTTGGTAAAAGCCGAGATCAAGAAAAACGAGGAAAAGACCAAAATGCTCTTTTTGCAGTCGCGTCTAGCCTCGATGGGCGAGATGATCGCAAACATCGCTCACCAGTGGCGACAGCCTTTAAACGAGCTTAGCATTACGCTTTTTAAACTAAAAGAGGGCGTCAAAGCAAACGAGAAATTCGAGGCCAGCTACGAGCACGCAAAGCGCGTGATAAAGGGTATGTCGCAGACGATCGAGGATTTTAGAAACTTTTTTAGCGTCGAGCACGATAGAGAGGCTTTCTTGCCATCGGCTGCGGTAGAAAACGCGCTAAAGATGGTGCAGGGAACCTACGAAAAAGAGGGTATAGACGTAAATTTGGAGCTAAAAGGCGAGGGTCAAATTTACGGATTTGAGTCGCAGCTTTGTCAGGCCGTGATTATCCTGCTTTCTAACGCCAAAGATGCACTGGCAAATAAAAAAAACGATAAAAAAGTAACGCTAAGCTTAGAAACAAAGGATAAATTTGTTATCATAAGAGTAACGGATAATGCAGGCGGCATAAAAGAGGAGATAATGGACAAGATTTTTGAGCCTTATTTTACCACCAAGCACCCAAGCTTAGGTACGGGTATCGGCCTATATA
>CAUPYN010000174.1:0-4508 GCA_963515575.1 uncultured Campylobacter sp. | reverse complement strand
TTAGCTTAATGACGTCGTCTGATAAAGCTTCATTAATTTTTCGTAAAATTCCCTCTCCGTCTGCTTTTCTAGCAGTCCGTTGCTAGGGAAAAGATCGTCGCAAAGCTTCTGGATATTTTCAAATCTGTTCGGAAAAAGCTCGCTTAGTACCATCGCCGAGATGTCGCGCCGCATGAGGATCGCAGGCGGCAAGATGCCTGAGAGTAGCAAGGTTTTTAGCGTCTGGGCGTGGTATTTGATATGGTGGTGTTGGCCGTGCGGGCAGGTCTTGGTGCTAACTAACGTTTTGCACTCGTTGCAATAAACAAGCTCCGGTAGCACGACTATCTCTAAATTTAGATCGTTTTTGTATCGCTCTAGCACCGTGTGAGCGACGTTGTGATCGTAAAACATCCCGATACCCGCGTGATTTTGACCGACTACGAGCTTACCCGCGCCCAGGCGATGCGCCGCGATGCACTCTAGCGTCGGATTTAGATGCGAGCTAAAGAGGCTGGAGTTTTCAAACGGTACGATGATTAGGCGATTTTGCGGGATGTAGTTTTGGACGAAGTATTCAAGCACTCTTTTTTTGAGCGCAAAGCTCATCATCTCGTCTGCGCCGTGGCTTTTGAGTAAAAAAAGCAACACCAAATCAGCCTTGTCTATCGTCATCCTGATCAGGCGTTCGTGCGCGCGGTTAAACGGCTCTGCGGTAAGCATGATAGCCGTGATTTTTTGCGCGTTTTGCTCCTCTTTAACGGTCTTGATGCGCTCTTTTACCTTTTCTAGCGTACTGCCGTAGATTTTTATCTCGCCGCTTATAGCCAGCTTGCCGCAGCATTGCCGCGCCGACTCGGTTTCGTTAGCGCGAAAGATATTTTGCGCGCTTTTGGTTTCATCAAATTTAAACGAGCTGCTTACGTTTATATGTCCAACAGGCTCGCCGCTAGAGTTTATCAGCTCTATTTTTTCGCCTTTTTGCGCGTTTTTTATCGTTTCTTGATTGCGCTTACCTTGCGGCGCGAAGACGAAAGTATATGGCATCGGCTCTCCGCCTAAAAAGCCCGTTTCATAAACTTCGTTCGCCTCTTTTTCGTTCATTAGGCGGTTAAATTTGCTAAAAATTTGATTTTCTATGAGATCAAGCGTCCCAAAAGCCTCATCGTTTATCAGTATGCTATTTTTTCTTGGCGACGTCATATTTTTTCCTCTTTTCCCAAAGCGATTTGCGCGAGATGCCTAGTTTTTTGCTAAGCTCGGTGTCGGGGTATTTGTCCTGATAGTTTACGATGATGTGTTTGATGTAGTCGTCTATCGTCAAAATTTCGTCGATTTGGAAATTTTTCTCGTCGCTTGAGATATTTAGCGTCTCCATCGGCACTTCTTCGTTCGGATTGGTCGAGCTTGCGATGAGCTTACGTTTGGCGGCGAGAGATACGATCTGGTTTTTGGCCTCTTGGCGTAAAATTTGAAAATTTGAAAAATACAAAAGCGTGCGCGGATTTGCCGCAGCTATTGCCTCTACGTCGATGCCAGGCTCAAGCGGGACGTATTTGAAGCTCAAATTTAGCGCCTTTGCGTATTCAAAAACAAAATTATCGGCGTTTATCATTTTATTGCACTTTATGAGAAGTGGCAGTTTTATGCGCTTAAAGTCGAAATTTAGCGCCGAAACGGCCTTAAAATGATAGTTTAAGTAGTCCTGATAGGTTTTTATAAATGTTTGCAGCCGCCTAAACTCCTCAAAATGCTTGATCTTTCGCACCAGCTCCTCGATCATAAACGGCTTTTGTATGTAGTCGCTCGCACCAGCTTTTAGCGGGATCGAGACGGTGTCGTTGCTGATATAAGTGATGAGCAGGATGACGACGGAGTCTTTAAATTTTTGTATGATTTTTAGTGTGTCGTCGCCCGCAAACGCGCTAGAGAGCAACACCACGTCAAAGTGCACGTCCTTGCCGCCCTCCTTTGCCCTCTGCCCAGGCTCGCTTTTCATCGCCTCCGCTGCGCTCCTTGCTATCTCGCACTCATAGCCTAGATTTTCTAGCTTTGATGCGATGCTTTGGGCTAGGTAGATTTCGTTTTCTATTATCAAAACTCTCATTTTTTTACTTTCGTCGTTTTATTTTTGCGTCCAGTCGTAAATTTTTAGACTAGCAGACGCCATGGCGGCTATACCCTCGCCTCGCCCGGTAAAGCCCAACTTCTCGGTCGTCGTGGCCTTTACGTTTATGCGGCTTGGGGTTAAATTTAGCGCATTTGCAATGTTTATTTCCATCGCGGATTTAAATTTACTAAGCTTTGGCCTCTCGGCGATAACTGTGACGTCGGCGTTTAGAAGCTCAAATCCGACGCTTTGAACGAGCTTATATGCTTCTTTTAGTAACATAGCAGAGTCAGCACCCTTAAATTTATCGTCCGTATCAGGGAAATGCTCGCCTATATCGCCCAGACCAGCCGCTCCAAGTATGGCATCTATGAGCGCGTGGATAGCTACGTCGCCGTCAGAGTGAGCCTTTAAATTTCGCTCAAAAGGTATTTTCTCGCCGCCGATTGTTACGAAACTACCCTCTTTTTTCTCTTCTTCAAAGGCATGCACGTCAAAACCGTTGCCCACGTAAATTTCGCTTGATGGCGCGCCAAGGCCGCAAATTTTAGAAAGGTCGTCTTTAAATGTGATTTTTCTCGCGTTTTCATCGCCCTGCACGTACCAAATTTTACCGCCCGCAGCCGCTATCGCCGAGCTATCGTCGGTGTAAATTTGACCCGCTTCAAGCGCGCTTTTTAGCATCTCCGTGCGCGAGAGCTGCGGAGTCTGGATGAGCTTGATCTGCTCTCTATCGACGGCCTGGGAGCCTAGATAAACGGTATCTGGCACTTTTAGCGCAGGCACGACGCAGTCGGCGTTTTGGATGCCGCCTATTATGCGAGAAAAAAGCTCTGCGCTAATCATCGGACGAGCGATGTCGCTAACTAAAACAAATTCGCTTTGGACGAGTTTAAGCGCGTTTTTTAGGCTCTCTTGGCGGGTAACACCGCCTTTTACGAAGCGATACGACGGGGCAAATTTGCTCATATATTTTTCCTCATTTGAGGCGATGATTATCTCTTTAAAAGCGTAGTGCGAGCTTAAATTTTTAGCCGCAAAGAGCCATAACGGATCGCCGTGGGCGCGCAACCACTGCTTTTTAACAGGCATTTCAAAACGACTGGAGCTTCCGGCTCCGAGCATTATCAGCGTAACGTCTAGCAAAATTTCTCCTTTGGCGAAGTGTTACGATATTATACATCCCAAAAGCTTGTTTTTATCTTTTTTGAGTAAGATTAGAACCAAAATTTTAAGGAGCGAAATATGAAAGAATTTCGGGTCAAATTTGACTCCGCCGACAAAACTCCGACGCAGATGTACTACGCTAAAAAAGGCGTCATAACGCCCGAGATGAACTACGTAGCGCAGGCTGAAGCACTAAATCCCGAGCTTATTAGAAGCGAGGTCGCCGCGGGCAAGATGATAATCCCCGCCAACATCCATCACGAAAATTTGCTCCCGATGGCGATAGGCAGAGAGACCAAAACCAAAATCAACGCAAATATCGGCAACTCAAGCCTAAGCAGCGATATCTGCGCCGAGCTTGAAAAGCTGCAAATTTGCCTAAAATACGGCGCCGACACGGTCATGGATCTAAGCGCGGGCGGCGATTTGGATGCCATTAGAAGCGCGATAATCGCAAACTCGACCGTCCCTATAGGCACCGTGCCGATGTATCAGATAATCCATGATATAAAAGAGGTCGAAAATTTGACGAAGGATGACATCCTAAAAACGCTTGAAAAGCAGGCGCGCCAGGGCGTTAGCTACTTTACTATACACGCGGGCTTTTTGCTCAAATTTATGCCGCTGGTTGCAAAACGCAAGATGGGTATCGTTAGCCGCGGCGGCAGCCTAACTGCTAGCTGGATGATGCATCATCATAAGGAAAACCCGTTTTACGAGGCCTTTGACGATATTTTAGAAATTTGCGCCGCTCACGACGTCGCGCTATCTCTTGGCGACGGGCTACGTCCCGGCTGCCTATACGACGCGACCGATGAAGCTCAGCTTAGCGAGCTGCGGGTTTTAGGCGAGCTAACGCTACGCGCATGGGAGAAAAACGTGCAGGTTATGATCGAGGGGCCGGGTCATATTCCTTTAAACCAAATAGAGTATAATATGAAAATCGAACGCGAGCTGTGCCACGGCGCGCCTTTTTACGTGCTAGGGCCGCTGCCTACGGATATCGGCGCGGGGTACGATCACATCACTTCGGCTATCGGCGGGACGATGGCGGCCTTTTACGGAGCATCGATGCTGTGCTACGTGACGCCTATAGAGCACCTGGGGCTACCTAACGCAAACGATGTGAGAGAAGGCATCGTAGCGCATAAGATCGCCGCTCACGCAGCCGACGTCGCGCTAGGAAAGGCAGGCGCGATAGAGCGAGATCACGCGATGAGCGACGCTAGATACGCTTTTGACTGGAACAGGC
>CAUPYN010000173.1:0-4511 GCA_963515575.1 uncultured Campylobacter sp. | reverse complement strand
TATATGGGACTTTGCAGCCGACTTTATAGAGGCAGAAGCCGTTTTTCTAGCCCTCGTCGCCAAAGGTCTGCACGAACTCGCCCGCGTCAAAATGCCCTCTTCGCTCGCAAAGATCGTGAATCCTAAGTCCGTAAGCCCATTTTGGACGGTTAAATACGTCAAGTGCGGGCAAAGTACCGAAAAGTATGTAGTGAAGGACGTTACCCACGATATTTTTCTCGCTAGGAGGACAGCCCGGGACGTTTATGACCGGTTTTGAAGTTACTTTTGATAGGCCTACGGAATTTGACGGATTTGGCTTTGCCGCCTGCACTCCGCCGAAGCTCGAACAGGTACCGATGGCAAATATCGCCGCGGCGTTCTCGCTTGCGTGCTTTGCGTGATGAAGTCCGCTAAGACCTAAAGGACCAACCGTTAGATAGTTTTCCGTATCGCCCGTAGGTATGCCGCCCTCAACCAGCAGGATGTATCTGTCTTTGTATTTTTCAATGGCGCTTTCTAGATTTTCCTCAGCTTGCCAGCCTGCCGCAGCCATCACGGTTTCGTGGTACTCGAGGCTGATGTAGTCAAAAATCAAGCTATCTATACTCGGCGCATCGGTGCGAAGCAAGCTCTCGCTGCATCCGGTGCACTCGGCCATGTGTAGCCATATCACGGGCAGTCTATCGCTAAGCTCGGCGGCTCTAGCTACGGTTGGCGCCATAGACGCAGGCAGCGCCATAAACGCCGTCATCGCGCCCGCCCATTTCATAAAATCGCGCCTGCTAAATCCGCTTTTCTTCAAAGCTTCGCCGATCGATCCGTTTTTTAGGGTCGGAAGCGCGGCAAGCACGTTAAGCCTCTCGTTTATCCTAACTAGGACATCATCTCTCATGCTCTCTCCTTGGAGTGAAATTTGCATTTTGGCATGTTTGATAAAAGAGTAAATTTGTCTTTAATTATTATCAAATAGCTTTAAATATTGAAATATTACAACTAAAATTTAAAATTCTATATTTATTAAAAGAATTAGTTTTTATGATTAAGTTTATTGTTATTTTAGTGATATTTTTGCAAATAAAGCTCTAAAAAATAATTAAAGTATAAAAAGATAGATTTAATAAATCATTTTTGTATTTTGATATTTTAAAATCAAAATCGCCCTATTTCTCAAATTTGCAAATTTAATTTCAAGGCCTTAAGATTTTTGTTTTTAAAATTTAAAAAGCAAATTTACGCTTCTTAAATTTAACTCTAGCGAGCGGAAAATTTACGGCGTCAAATTTTACTCTGACTGCCTTGCATTTCTAAAATTCTCGCGCTTATTTGCATTATCTGCGCAAACACCGCTCCCTTTTGCGTCTCAAGCGAGGCCGCCATATCTTTTGCGTACGGATTTTTGCTAGCTTTTACCCGCTTTATCGCCGCTTCAAGCTCTTTTAGACGTTTTTGCAGTTTTTCCAGCTGCTTTGTTTGGATATCGGCGCTGCTTTCGCGCTCGCTAGCATTGATCAAATTTGACGCGTCATGTAAAATATCGGCCTTATCGTCGCTTTGCAAATTTGCGTTTTTCAAATTTAGCGCGCCTGCGTTTAAATTTGCCGTACTAGTCGCCGCTGAGCTTTTGCCGACGCTCGTCAAATTTGAGTTTAAATTTATGTTTAGTTTTACATCCATCGCCGCGCCTTTAAATTTAAAAGTATATCGGCAAATTTGAGTAAAATTTAAGGCGCAACCGTAAATCTCGCTCTCAAATTTATGGATTTTACTTAGGCTCGGCAAAATCACCCAAATCCTGCCGAGCCCAAAAAATCAAGCGACCAATTTATTCCTTCGGCGCGATCATATCCTCAGGTACCACCCACGCGTCAAATTCCTCGGCGGTTAGTATGCCCGATTTTATCGCTTCCTCGCGCAGCGTCGTGCCGTTATGATGCGCGGTTTTGGCGATCTTAGCGGCATTTGCGTAGCCGATGTGCGGATTTAGCGCGGTTACTAGCATCAGACTTTCGTGCAGCAATTTGTCGATTTTAGCCTCGTTTGCCGTGATGCCGCAAGCGCAGTGTTTCTCAAAGCTGTTCATAGCGTCGCTTAGCAGGCGGATGCTTTGGATGAGGTTGTACGTGAGCACCGGCTTAAAGACGTTTAGCTCGAAGTTGCCCTGGCTTGCGGCAACGGAGATCGAGACATGGTTGCCCATTACCTGTGCGGCGACCATCGTGACGGCTTCGCACTGCGTCGGATTTACCTTGCCCGGCATTATCGAGCTTCCCGGCTCGTTTTCGGGGATGTTTATCTCGCCGATACCGCATCTTGGCCCGCTTGCTAGCCAGCGTACGTCGTTTGCGATCTTCATCAAATTTGCCGCCAGGCCGTTTAGTGCACCGCTTAAAAACACCTCGGCATCGTGGCTGGTTAGGCCGTGAAATTTATTCGGATGGGATTTAAATTTAAACGCCGTGCCCGTTAGCGCGTTTAGCTCGTCGCTTACCATCTGGCTAAATTTCGGGTGCGAGTTTAGCCCCGTGCCTACCGCGGTGCCGCCGATAGCAAGCTCCTGCAAAAACGGCATAGTAGCGAGGATCTGCGCCTTGCTCGCCTTTAGCATGTGCGCGTAGCCGCTAAATTCCTGCCCGAGCGTGAGCGGCGTGGCGTCTTGCAGGTGAGTGCGGCCGATCTTTACGATCCCCGCAAACTCGGCGGTCTTTTTATCCAGCGTCGCTTCAAGTTTTTCTATCGCCGGCAGTAGCTTTTTTTGAAGCTCTAGCACAAAGGCTATTCGCATCGCCGTAGGATAGGTGTCGTTTGAACTCTGGCCTTTATTTACGTGATCGTTTGGATGCACGAATTTTGCGTCTTTAACGTCCAGTGCCGCCTTATCGCGGAAATTTAGCCCCAAAATCTCCATCGCGCGGTTTGAAACGACCTCGTTTAAATTCATATTCGACTGCGTGCCAGAGCCCGTCTGCCACACGACTAGAGGGAAATTTCCGTCCAGTTTGCCGTTTAAAATTTCATCGCACGCCTGCGCGATCGCCTCGGTGCGAGGCTCGTCTAGGCGGCCCAGCTTGCGATTAACCAGCGCGCACGCCTTTTTTAGATAGGCAAAGCCCTCTATGACCTCTCGCGGCATCGTCTCCAGCCCCACTCCGATCTCGAAATTTTCATGGCTGCGCTGCGTTTGCGCACCCCAATATTTTTCATTCGGAACCTTTACCTCGCCCATCGTGTCTTTTTCTATTCTATATTCCATGCCTTTATCTCCTTTGCTTAGATTAGTATTTGAAATTATATATCAATTATCATAAATTTAATCTTTCGAGATTTTACGCGCAAATTCGATATAATCGCGAAATGAAAAGAGTTTTAGCTAAATTTATCAAATACTTCGCCGCAGTCGCCCTGCTCTGCTTTGTAGCTTTTTTGGCGCTTGACTTTGCCTATCCGCTTGACGTAAAAGCGCTAAAGCGGGAAAATTCGCTCATACTTTTTGATAAAAACGGCCAAATCATAGCCCTTCGACCTAGCAGCGACGAAATTTGGAGATTTGAGGCTAAAGACGTCCCGCAGACGCTAAAAGATAGCGTCATTTTGTTTGAGGATAAATTTTTCTACTACCACATCGGCGTAAATCCATTCGCTATGATCCGCGCTGCCGCGCATAATCTCACGCACTCTAACCGCATCGGCGCATCCACGATCACGATGCAAGTCGCACGTATGATGAAGAGAGATGAGCGCACCTACGCGAATAAATTTAAAGAAATCTTTACCGCGCTTCAGCTTGAGTGGCATTACAGCAAGGACGAAATTTTAGATTTTTACTTTAATCTCGCTCCGTACGGCGGAAATATCGAGGGCGCGGCTGCTGCGGCTAGGTTTTACTTCGGCAAAGACTTGAGCGAGCTTAGTATCGCCGAATGCGCGCTTTTAAGCACGATACCCAAAAACCCCAACGCCAACCGCCTAGATAAAAAATCAAATATCAACGCGCTAAAAAACCGCGCCATCAAGCTGCTTTATAAAGCAGGCGTGATAGATCAAAGCGCATTCCAAAGAGCGCAAAGAGAGCCATTTAAAAACAAACGCTACGATGCCGTTTATAAGGCCAGGCACTACGCCGCGCAAGATCTAAAAAACGGCGTTACGCACTCGAATTTAGATCTAAATTTGCAAATTTTACTCGAAAACGCGATAAAAAATACCGCAGCCTCGCTAAAATCAAAAGACGCAAATAACGCCGCCGGGATAATAATCGATAACAAAAACATGAGCGTAGCGGCATACGTAGGCTCGCACGACTGGCGCGCTGTGCAGGGGCAAAACGACGGCGTAACGATGAGCAGAAACGTGGGCTCCACGCTAAAGCCGTTTATATTTTCTCTAGGACTCGACGAGGGTTTCATCACGCCAAAAAGCCAGATGATAGATACGGAAATTTTCCTCGGAGAGTACGCGCCTAAAAACTACGATAGTAGGTTTTTCGGCATCATCTCGGCGACCGAGGCGCTAGCGCTCAGTCTAAATATCCC
>CAUPYN010000172.1:0-4606 GCA_963515575.1 uncultured Campylobacter sp. | reverse complement strand
TTTCGCCGTCGCAAGATATCCAAGACGCTACAGGCAGCGCGGCTTTGGCACACGGGTTTTATCTGGCGATGAAGAGTGAAGTGCCGGAAAGCGAATTTAAAAAGCTAAAAAAAGGCGACAGGCTCGCGATGGAATACACGCAAAAAACTAGGCTCGGACGAACGTTTGGCATACCGGAAATACACTGGGCGTCGATACAAATCGGCGATAAAAAATACGTCACGTATAAATTCGAAAACAAATACTACGACAAAAGCGGTAAGAAAAACGATAAATTTTTGCTAACCAGACCGATAGCAAATGCCCGCATCACTTCGCCTTTTACGCCAAAGCGCTATCATCCGATACTAAAGCGTTACAAGGCTCATCTGGGCGTGGATTACGGCGCTCCTAAAGGCACTCCGATAAAAGCGGCCGGCGACGGAACGGTTAAATTCGTCGGAACCAAAAGCGGCTACGGCAAGGTAGTCATCGTAGGACACGTCGGCGGCTATGAGACGCTATACGCGCATTCTAGCGGCTTTGCTAAGGGTATACAAAGCGGCGTAAAAGTAAAGCAGGGGCAGCTCATCGCTTACGTAGGCAGTACCGGCATGAGTACGGGCTCGCACCTACACTTTGGCGTCTATAAAAACGGCAATGCGATAAATCCCGAAAACGAGATAAAGGTGGCTAAAAATATCTTTGCCCAGACGGAAAACGCTAAATTTCAAAAATACATAAAGCAGTTTGAAACAAAGATCAAAGATGCCGCCACTAATGACGAAATCCCGGAAAAAGAGGAGAAATTCGGCGCCGTATCGGAGCTGGGCGAGGTTAAATTTACGCCAAAAACCGACGAAAACCTAACGGCGTCAGACGAAAAATCGGCAAGCGCTGATAAAGATGCGAATCTAACCGAAAAGACCGAAGCCAACGAGACGAAGCCGGACGAAAATTTAACAAGCGAACTAAAAATCGGCGCAGAGGAAAATAACGCGACGAAAGCGGAGCTAAATTTGACCGCAAAAGCCGACGTAAATTTAACGAGCGAAGTTAAATCCCAAGATAAAAAGGACGTAAATTTAACCAAGACCGACCCGACCGATACGAATTTGACGATAAAGTCCGAGCAAAATTTAACCGGCAAAACGGACGTAAACGCAAGCCAATCCGTAAATTTAGCAGCGACTAAAGAGGCGAAAACAGAGTCTAGCTCGGCTGCCCAAAAAGAAAAAAATAAAAAAACGGACTCTAAAAAATCTAGCAAAAATGCAAAAGATAAAGAAAAATCAAAATCAAACGACAAGAAAAAAGAGAAGTCAAAAAGCGAGTCCAAAAAGAAAAAGGACGTAAACGCCAGCAAAGATAAGTCCAAAAAGCAAAAACAGACCGCCGATAAAAAGGCCAAATCAAAAGATAAAACAGCCGAGTCAAGCGACAAAAAGAGTAAATAATGGAAGAAAACGAGCAATTAAACGAAGCCAAAGAGCTGCTTGACTCGCACCTAAACGAGACGATCGACGAGGAGCTAAGCGCGGCCGATCTAGCCCACCACCTAAAAACGCTAAAAAAGCACGACGAGGAGCTTTTTACGGAATATCTAGAAAAGCTAGATCCAGAGATGCTGGGCGACGTAGCCATCGAGATGCCAGATCACATGCTAAAAGACGTGATCGAGCAACTACCCGCAGAAAAGATCGTAGAGGCGCTAGAAGAGCTAGAAAGCGACGATGCTACCGACTTGCTTCAGTACATCGAAGACATCGACGAAAACAAGGCTAGAGAGCTTTTTAACGAGCTAGATAAAGAAAATCAAAACGAAATTTTAAGGCTTAGAAGCTACGAAGAAGATAGGGCCGGCGCGCACATGCAAACCGAGCTTTTCTCCGCGCATTTAGAAGAAAAGCTAGGAAACGCCGTAGCTAGGCTTAGGCGCGAGAAGCAAGAGGGCAAGCTAGAAAACGTCTCGCAGCTTTTTATCGTCGATAAAGAGGGCGTTTTGGAGTATGCCATCCCGCTTGAAGATCTGATACTTTTTGATTTTTCAAAGACATTAAAGCAAAACATAGAGGAAGCGCAAGCAGATCGCTACAAACCCCACGTCGCAAACGATATGGACCTCATGCAAGACGTAGCCGTCATGGTGCAAGACTACGACCTAAACGTCATCGCCGTAACTAGCAGCACCGGTATACTGCTAGGCCGAATAACCGCCGACGACATCCACGACTACATCCAAGAAAGCGCCACGGAGCAAATTTATAACCTAGCCGGCGTCGATGATGAGGCCGAGGAGGAGGATACTAGTCTAGTAAAGGCTACCCGCGCGCGCGCCGTTTGGCTGCTGGTAAATTTATTCACCGCGCTTATTAGCTCCAGCATTATCGGGCTTTTTGACGATACGATCGCTAGCTACGTGGCTCTTGCCGTGCTGATGCCTATCGTAGCGTCTATGGGCGGAAATACCGGCACGCAGGCGCTTACCGTAACCGTGCGCCGACTAACTTTGGGAGAAATCGAGTTTAAAAACGCCGCCGTCGCGCTAAAACGCGAGGTAGGCATCGCGCTCATAAACGGGCTAACCTTTGCTTGCTTGATGGGCGTCATAGCTTCGATTTGGTTTAGTCGCCCGATGTTAGGCGTGGTTATCGGCGTTTCGATGCTTATAAATTTATTTTTTGCCGGATTTTTCGGTACTTTGATACCGCTAAGCTTAAAGAAATTTAACATCGATCCGGCCGTCGGCTCGGCCGTGCTGCTTACCACCGTTACCGATACGGTCGGATTTTTTAGCTTTTTAGGACTGGCAAAATGGATACTGCTGTAAAAAATATCAAGATAGAAAATTTAACCTCTCCGCGCTACGTAAAGCCGTATCAAATTTCGTTTGATCTGTGCGGAAAGCCCGTCAGATGGGAGTGCGTAAAGGCTCACGACAGCGTCTCGGCTCTACTTTATCACGAGGATAAAGACGCGTTTTTGCTGGTTAAGCAGTTTCGCCCCGCCGTTTGGTTTAACATCCAAAGCGCAAAAACGGGGCCGCTAAATTTAACGCAAGAGGGCGAGGAAGGCTATACCTACGAGCTTTGCGCGGGGCTAATGGATAAAGGTAAAAGCGAAGAGCAGACCGTCATCGAAGAGATCGCCGAGGAGACGGGCTTTGCGGCTAGCAAGGTAGAGCGCATAACCTCCACGCGCGGCGCGCTAGGTTTTGGCGGAGCGAGGCAGACGATGTTTTTTGCCGCGATAAACGACGATATGAAAATCGGCGAGGGCGGCGGCATAGACGGCGAAAATATCGAGCTAGCCTACGTGCCGGTTAAAGATGCGCGCAAATTTATGTTTGACGAGAGTAAAAGCAAGGCTGCGGGACTGCTTTTTGCATTTATGTGGTTTTTTGATAAATTTAACCGCTAGAGCGTCAAATTTATCCGGCTGGGTTTGTTTGGAATATTAAATTTAAGGAGAATAAATGCTAAGAAAAATCGCTTTAACCGTATTTTTGGCGGCATGGGCTTTTGGGCTGGGCGCATTTGAGGAGGCTGCGGCCGAACTAGCGCAAAACGAGTATGATAAGGCTTTAGAGTTATTTGAGAAGTCCTGCGAGGAGAAAAACGCCGCGGGCTGCTATGCCGCAGGCTTTATAAACGACAATAATTTTGCCAAAGATTCAAATACTACCAAAAGCTTTGCGCAGTTTTCTAAAGCCTGCGAAATGGGCGATATGGACGGATGCAAATCCCTAGGCGATATCTATGAAAATGGCCGCGGCGGTCAAGAGATAGATGATAAAAAGTCTATGCAGCTTTATCAAAAAGCCTGCAGCGGCGGAGTAGGCGCGGCTTGTTGGAAATTAGCCGGCTATTACGACGAGGGCAGAGGCGTAGAGCGAAATTTAGCAGAGGCGTTTAAATTTTATCAGGCGACTTGCGGCTATGAGGATGCCGACGGCTGCTTCGCGCAAGCCGATATGTACGAAAAAGGCGACGGCGTAAAAAAAGACGTCGCAAAAGCGTACGAACTTTACGGTTTAGCCTGCGATTACGGCTCTATGAGCGCTTGCGCCGAGTTTAGACGACTCTATAAAGACAAAAAATAAGGATCCGCGATGTTTAAGAAAATTTATTTGGCTCTACTTTTAGTCGCTCTAGCGTCGGCGCAGACGGACTTTGAGATCGCTACGAAAAAATACCTACAGGATGTAAATAGCAAAAAAGTGGCATCGCTTTACGAAAAATCGTGCAAGAGCGATAAAAACGCCGTAAGCTGCTATATGGCGGCATCTATAAAATCGCTTGCGATTTACGATCAAGATAGCGCAGATATGCAGTCTGAGATACTTTCGCAGGCTCTTGCGCTATATAAAAACGCCTGCGAGCTAGGCTATGCGCGAGGCTGCGAGGCGGCCGGCGACCTTTACGACGCGCCGACTTTGCAAGATGAAACAGGCGCAGATGAAACAGGCGGCAAAAAGTCGGCTGAATTTTACGAAAAAGCCTGCGAGACAAAAAACGCAGACGCTTGCCTAAGGATAGCTAAAAAGTACGACGATGCCGCTAAATTTACTGATGCTCTAAAATATTATAAACTTGCTTGCGAGGCCGGAGAGGGCGAGGGCTGCTAC
>CAUPYN010000171.1:0-4633 GCA_963515575.1 uncultured Campylobacter sp. | reverse complement strand
CCCTGCTTTAACTTTGTTATGAAAAGTTTCAAACCCCAACGGGGTAAATTTACACTTTTGAAGTGCGGTTACAAAAAGGTCTATTGCAGGGGGTTTCAAACCCCAACGGGGTAAATTTACACGACAAGATTTACGATTTGTTCCTCAACCAAAACAGTTTCAAACCCCAACGGGGTAAATTTACACGTTTTTGAATGATATTTTTGACGGCAAATTTGAAATGTTTCAAACCCCAACGGGGTAAATTTACACAGCACCAAAACACTCCTATTTAGGGCTATTTACGATAAAAGTTTATATTTTTAGGCCTTAAAATAGCCTAAATTTAACCACTTAAAAAATCTAAAACGCGAGTATATCGCTATTTGCGAAACTTACAAAAAGCTTTATCGCCGTAGCGGGCAAAGAAATGCGAGCAAAAATAGGTAAACGTAAGCCGCAAAAATAAATAAATCGGCATAAAATCGACAAGCCGGGTTAATAAATTTGCCGCAAAAGACGTAGCGATGATTTTTGGGAGCGGACTTAGGCGCCGCTATCTCGTAGCGGCCAAGATCGCTGCGTCTTTGATGCACGCGTATCATTTACAAAGGCGGCAAAATGCCAAAACTACGCGGCGGCTCGACTGAGTTAGCGCCTTTAACGCAGGCAAAACGGAACCGTAAAAAAGAGCTGGCAGCGACCAAGCACACCTTTAGCGTCGCGTCCTAGGCGATTTTGGCTACTAGAGCCGCTGCAACCAAACCCGTCTTTGCCGTTTGCATGCCGGACGAGTCAAAAACCGAGCCGATTGCTTGCGGATTTGCTTTTAGCAGAAATTTACCGCCTTGCTTGCTAAATGCTTTTTGGACGGCGCGCGAAGTAAATTTAGCGCTAGAGCGCATTATCGGCACCAAAAAGGCGCAAGTCCAAACGGCGCTTAAGCTAGAAATTTACGATTTACTATGCCAAAAGCTTCGCCGTCCGCCCGTTTTTTCGTACTTCTTTGAAAAATATCCGCAACGCCTTTTGCTCTTTCGTGCCGATTTCGTAGCTGATAAATTTGAGATACCACTTGATATCATCCGCGCTAATGCCCCTAGTTTGGGCGTATTTGGCGAGGATGTAGTTTGGGATTTTGACATTTGCTCGCAAAAACTCGCGCGCCAGTCGCTCGTATGCGCCGCGCCCCTTCACGCAGGAAAACCGCCCGAAAACAAACGGCAAGCCCGTCCGCTCGCGCCACGCCCGCCCAAGGTCGTAAAACGCCTCCTCGCCCTCTCGCAGATACGCCTTTAGCGCGCGGTCGCCGATGAGCACCTCGCCCTCTAGCCCCAGCACTCCGGCTAGCGCGTTTGAACTGGCAGACGCGGGGTCGGGACGCGCGGCGGTGCCCTTTCGCACGAGCACACTTTTGACGTCGCCCTTAGCCACGATGCCCAGACTCACCTTTTTGTAGCGTTTTTTGCGGCTTTCGATGCTTGAGATCACTGCGGCGTCGATCCTGCGGCAGCGCAGATCGCGGTTTAGTTTGCTAGGCACCCCTTTTTTAAATTCGATAATTTTTTTATCCTGCGAGCTTAGGCGCGAGCGCTTTAAAAATACGTGAAAAGGAAGCAAATTTAGATAATCAATCTTGCCAAAAATCATAAAAACTCCGAATTTATAAGGATTTGTGCCGTTTTAAAACGCGGCGAAACGAGCTAAATTTAAAACCAAAATCTAAATCTATAAAAATCAGTTTTCGTAAAATCCAAATCATAGCCCGCGTCAAAAATACGGGCTACAAGCCTTGCTACGATAGCGCAAATTTAACCAAGCCTCGCAAGTATGCCGCAAAATGCGCCCGCTCCAAAGCAAAGCAACAAAAAGGTGCAGGTCTCGGTCACTCAGAAAGCTCATTTCCAAAATGCGGCAATGAAAAACTGCCAAAACGCGCCGAGATTGCCACCTAGCTTGAGTTCCGAAGCTATCTTTTAATGCTAAATTTGAAAAAGCGGCGACTCCGCACGGGAAATCGCCGCTAGAAAAGCAAATTTAAGCTCGCAAGCGCGCTATTTTGCTTCGTTAAATTTGATATTCGTGCTCTTCAAGCTCATCGTTTAAGAGTTTCGTAAATCTCGCCGCATGCGCCTCTATCGCGCTATCAGGCACACCCGGCTCCACGCCGCAGCTAGCAAAAATCCGTCCGTAAACGAGCTCGCAAAAGTCCGCGCAGCACTGAAGCGGCAGCAAAATCTCGTTTAGGCTAAATTTGATCGCGCCGTGCTTGGAGTATTCGCCTAGCCCGCCGCCCGCGCTCACGGCGATTTGCAGCTGTTTGCCAGCGATCTTCGCGCCCTCGCCGTAGGCAAAGCCGCGGCTGAGCACGTAGTCGATGTAGGCCTTTAGCATGGAGGGCACGTTAAAGCCCATCATCGGAAACAAAAACACGATGCGATCGGCGCGCAAAAACGCCTCCTGCTCTGCTGCGACGTCGATTTTTAGGGCGTCAGTGCCATATAGTCCCTCCAGGTGGCGAACCTCGGCACCTGCGCTTTTTGCGGCGTTTGCCAGTGCCTTGTTTAGGCGAGAGGCGGTGAAATTTGGGTGAGATAAAACTACTAGCGTTTTCATTTTGGCTCCTTTTTTGATAAATCTTAGATCATTTGCGCTTTTGGGGTGTTAAATTAAGCTTACCTACGCAAATCAAGCTCGCCGCGGTTTTAGACTCGAACCCACCCGCCAAAATCGCGCTAAATTTGATCCAAAGCCTAAATTTTCGCTCCAAATCGCAAAAGTCTTATTTTTGAGAAATTATATCATCAAAAGCATAAAAAGGAATTAAGGCGGGCGCGAAACCAGCCTCTGCAAGCAAAGCTAAATTTAGCCCCGGCAAGCGGGCTTAAATGCGTAAAGTCATCGCTAGAGGCGGTGTAGTCTGCCGCGCACCTATTTGCTAGTCGGTTTAGATCAGCCCGAAAGCCAAAAATGGGCAACGCTTAAATACCGATTAGCGCATGAATTTGCTTTTTGGCGGTTGGGTGTTTACCCCCCCTCCAACGGGGTAAATTTACACTAGATAGCATAGGAAACGAAGCAAAAAAGCCGAGAGTTTCAAACCCCAACGGGGTAAATTTACACCCTCGTCTTTTTTCGGTTCGTTCAATAGCGGGGCTAGTTTCAAACCCCAACGGGGTAAATTTACACGATCTGGCTAGGGCAATATCGCTTCCCTAGTGCGCGTTCCAAACCCCAACGGGGTAAATTTACACCGAAGATACAATAAAAGATGACAAAGAAAGATTTTATGTTCCAAACCCCAACGGGGTAAATTTACACGGGGCTATTAGTAAGAATTAGAAGGTGATAACATAGTTCCAAACCCCAACGGGGTAAATTTACACGCTATAACGCTTTGATTATAAGTTATCTCACGCTGTAGTTCCAAACCCCAACGGGGTAAATTTACACAAAGGCAACCGGCAGCGGAATATCCGTACTACAAGACAGTTTCAAACCCCAATGGGGTAAATTTACACGGTTAAAAGGGCGCTTCGCGCGCACGCACATACGCACGGTTTCAAACCCCAACGGGGTAAATTTACACCGGTAGAAAAGCCGCCGTTGCTTGATCTAGCTAAGGGTTTCAAACCCCCAACGGGGTAAATTTACACGATGAGACGTGGGAATTCACAACGCCTCGCGCTAGCTATTTCAAACCCCAACGGGGTAAATTTACACATCGGGCGCACTTTTAAAAATGAATGAACGGATCGAGTTTCAAACCCCAACGGGGTAAATTTACACTACCAGCGTTATTTCGTTTGAACGGTCGATTTTTGTGTTTCAAACCCCAACGGGGTAAATTTACACTCGGCTTCTGCTTTAGCCGCCTGCGCGACTGCTTTGTTTCAAACCCCAACGGGGTAAATTTACACGCTCACGTCGCCCTCAAAGCTTAGGTTTACCAGAGGGAGTTTCAAACCCCAACGGGGTAAATTTACACCTAAAATGCAAAATCACGAAAATTCCAAATCAAGCTAGGTTTCAAACCCCAACGGGGTAAATTTACACGCGCGCGTTACGCCTAGTTTTATTTCTTGCGAGGTGTTTCAAACCCCAACGAGGTAAATTTACACAATTTGCGCCTTGATATCGGATATATCATCGACGGTTTCAAACCCCAACGGGGTAAATTTACACTATTTGACGAAGTCGAGGACGCCGAAACATCAGCCGTTTCAAACCCCAACGGGGTAAATTTACACGAGCCACGAACGAAGACCGCCTAACCATTTCCCCCGTTTTAAACCCCAACGGGGCAAATTTACACCCAAGCAATGCCCCAAAGCCGCCCGAAATGCCCTGCGAGTTTCAAACCCCAACGGGGTAAATTTACACATTCGTCGGTCATTGTTCGTCCTCGCATATCAAGCGTTTCAAACCCCAACGGGGTAAATTTACACCAAATAATCGCAGGCATTCAAAGCGGGGATATTCCGTTTCAAACCCCAACGGGGTAAATTTACACTTTAGTAAAGAAAATATATATTTTTTACTAAAATAGTAGTTTCAAACCCCAACGGGGTAAATTTACACAATATGCGCTTTGCCCGTCTGTCGATGCGGTCGATTGTACAAAACACAATAGCGCTTATTTGTCACTTTCAAT
>CAUPYN010000170.1:0-4662 GCA_963515575.1 uncultured Campylobacter sp. | reverse complement strand
TTCAAGAGCTTGCCCTCTTTTACGCAAAACTCCCCTTTCGCGATCACGCTATCTAAATTTAGAGCTTCGTCAAATACTGCAAAATCAGCGTCAAAACCTACTCTTATCTCGCCTTTACCGGCTAGATTTAAATATTTTGCGACGTTTTTGCCCATCATGCTTAGCGCTTGCGGGATGGTTAAAATTTTATTTTTCACGCAGGCCTGCAAGACCTCTAAATTCGTCTCGCACGAAGCGCAGCCGTAGCCAACCAGTGCGCCGTTTTCGTCGAATCTAGGCACGCTGCCGTTGCCGTCTGAGCTCATCGTTAAGCGCTCTAAATTCAGACCGTTAGTAAGCCCATATGCGATAGCTTCGTGAAGTGGGGCAAATTTACTTCCGCCGCTCGTGATGTCGATGTAACCGCCCATTTTTTGAAATTTGATCGCCTCGTCAAAGAGCTCCTTAGTTCGCGCGCAGTGTGTCGGCGAAAAGTAATTAATCGGGAACGAATAGTCCTTTATCACGCTAAAAATCAGATCGAATTTATCCGCGAGCCCGCCCATATGCATGTGCAGCACGCCGCCTTTTTTCGAGATCATGCCGCCGATGCGGATCTGCGTCAGGGTCTTGATGAGCTCCTGAGAGGTCGGGTAGCTGCCGCGGTTGTCGCTCATCGCGATCTTACAGCCGATGACCTTGTCGATGAGCACCAGATCGCGTGTGACGCTGCCAGTAAATGTAACGCTAGGCAGCGCGTAAGAGCCGGTGTGGATGAAGGTCGAAATGCCCTCGTATTCTAGCGCCTTAGCCTTTGAGTAGAGATTCTCTAAGCTCCTCGTGCACCCGTCGGTGCCTAGCGTGCCTACGACCGTCGTCGTGCCGTAGCGGATGATCCCAGATAGCGTTATTTCTGGCGTTCGCGAGTGATAACCCGCCTCGCCGCCACCGCCAGTGATGTGCACGTGCTGATCGATGAGACCGGGCGCTAAAATTTTGCCCTCTAGATCGTAAATTTCAAGTCCCTCGATACTAAAATCGAGCCCCTTAGAAACGGCTAAAATTTTACCTCCGCCGAGCAAAACGTCGCTCCTGCCGATATGCCCTGGCGCATATAGATCGGCGTTTTTAAGTAACAGCATATTTTCTCCTTTGCTTTGGATTTTTGATTGTAAATTTTACGTTTTTTGGCTTTCTTGACTGCGATGTCGTGCCGTCATTTTACATCAAATTTGATAAAAACCGGATATTTAGGTTTTGGGCGGAGAAACGGCGATTTGGGTAATGCTTGGGTTTTATTTTTGTAGATTAGGCAGGCGGAGTCAAATTTAGCAACCTAACCGCTTAGCTGTACGCTTTCTTCTATCTTCATTAGCCCCGTAAATACGCGCTCGACGACCTCTTTTTGCTCGTCTGAGATTTCGATCTTTTTTTAGTTTAAAATCAAATTTAAGAGCTGCTCGTTTTGCAGCATTTCTACGTCATTTTTTCTCTCGTTTGCGTCGATTTTTGTCGCGAGAGGATTTTTTGATTTAAAATTTTCGTATGGCATTTTTCCTCGTTTTTGCGTTAGGTTACGAAGCGATTATATGAAATTTAAGGTAAATTCGGGCTCAAATTTTATCCAAAGCCCGAATTTACGCCGATTTATTCTTTTATATCAAAGACTAGCGTCGTTTTTAGCGTCTCTTTGTCGCATTTTGCGGCATCCGGATAAGGCCTTTCATAAATCACCACAAACACCCAAAAGCCCGGCCTTAGCGCAACCACATAGGTTATTCCCTGCGCCTCGGTTACGCCGTAAAACGCGCGCTTATCCTCTAAAAATCCCGCAAAAGTGCCGGTTAGTTTGGCGCGTTCTAGCGGCTTGCCGTCAGCCAAAACCTGCAGTTTAAAGGGCTTATCCACGCGAAAACTAGCCGGATTTTGCAGCGGCACGATCTCGATTTTCTCTCCGACCGGCTTAGCGACGAAGTCGTCTGCTTCGCCTAAATTTAGGATTTTTTTGGACGTTATCGTCATAAGGCGGCAGATTTGCACGTCGCTTAAATCTTTTAAATCAAGCTTATTTTTGCCTATAATCCACTTGCCGTCGCTGCGTTTTTTTAGCGAATACATCGGATTTTGCCGCGCAAGCAGAATATAGGTGCCTTTGCCCAGCTTTTCGCCCTCGTAGCGGTAGTTTTCGCCGATTTGCACTAGCTCTTTTTTATGCCCGTCTTTGCCGATCAGGGCAATGGGCGCAAAAAGATGCACGCGCTCTTGCATTATAGGTTCGTAGTTTGGAAAATCGTCGCTATAACCCATTTTTGCGATGAATTTGCCCGTCTTTTCGTCGTTTGCACCGTCCACCCAAAACATATGCGCCTGCGCCGAACAAACGGCTCCCGCAAGTATCGCAGCGGCTAAAATTTTACGCGTTTTCATACTTTTCCTTTCGGTTGTTTTTGAGATTTGATGTCAAATTGTAGCTAAAAATAGATTAAAATTTAGATTTATTTTCGGAGAGGTTTTAAAATTTAGATTTGCGGCTTTATTTTGCAAATTTATACGCCAAATCGCTCTCTTTAATCGCCAAAAGCAAAATTTGAATAATTTTTACGATTTTACGAAGATAAAGCGTATCTTGGCGAGTAAAGCATTTAGATTTAGCGCGAAACTCGGGCGCATTTTTACGAAGAGCAAAACGCAAGAACGCGCCTGAGTTAAATTTGGGACGCTAGCGCTTTAGCGCTTTAAAATTTTAGCGTTTTCGCAGCCGATGTCTAGCCTCATCTTGCACGCTTTTTCGTAAAATTTAGCCGCGGCTTTGACGTCCGCTTGCACGCCCATACCGCGCTCGCTCATGTAGCCCGCCTCGTTGCAGCCTTTAGCTAGGCCTAGCTCGCATGCGTTTTTATAGAGCTCGTACGCCCGCGCTTCGTCTTTTACCGCGCCGGCGCCCGTCTGATGAGCGTACGCTAATGCGTAGCAGCCAAGCTTATCGCCCATTTTGCAAGCTCGCTCGTAAAATTTAGCCGCCGTCTCAGGCTGTCTTGCTGCGACCTTGCCGCTAGCGATCATCGCGCCTATGTCGTAGCAGGCACGCGCGTGTCCGCCTTCGCACGCTAGATTAAAGAGTCTCGCCGCCTCTTTGAAGTCCGAAACTCGGTACATCGCTAGCGCGTCTTCAAACTGCTTATTTGCCGAATTTGTAGGCGCGCTCGCAGGGACACTTGCCATCTCGTTTGAGGATCTCGTTTGCGCCGCAAAAAGTACGCTCGCGGCAACAACCAAACAAACTAAAATTTTTCTCATTTGGACTCCTTTTTTATGAGATTACAGTTTAAATTTTAGCCCTTTTTGGTAAACATAACAAAAATTTCAAATAAATTTACCGATCCGCACACTCTAAATTTCGTCCAAAATTTACCCGAGTTTTTATACGCCTAAAGGCAGCCTCATCTAGCCTAAAACGCTTTATCGATACCTGATTTTACGGTGTTAAGGGCTAAAATTTTAGATATTTTCGAATAAATTTTAACGCTCGCTAGTTTTGCGTGACGGCGCAACGAGTTTTAAAATTAGCGCGCAAATTGCGTTTAATTTTTACGCTTCATAGGCATGGGCTTGTTCATGATAAAGCCGCAAAATCGCCCCGTGACGCCGTCTCTACGGTAGGAAAACAGCTCCTGCGTTTCAAACGTACAGCGCGGATCAAACTCCACTCGCTCAACGCCAAGCTGCGCAAATTCGTCCCGCAAGGCCGCCTCCATGTCAAATTTGCCACCAGTTTTATAGCGGTTAAACTCGCCTAGATCAAGCCCTCCTACCTCATAGTTTCGCGCCTTGATATTTGCACCGACAAACACGCGCAGATCGCCAGCCTCGCAGCCAAACTCGCTCGCCATCAAATTTACCGCGTTCGTGCAAATTTTACCCGTTACGCCCGCCCTGCCCGCATGCACTGCAGCAACCACGCCGTGCCGCTCATCTGCGATCAAAACGGGCGAACAGTCGGCAACCAAAACGCAAAGCGCAATGCCTCTAAGCGCGGTTATCACGCCGTCGCAGGGCGGTAACTCATCATCAAAATTTCGCAAAATTCCTACGCGGTTTGAGTGAATTTGACACATAAATTTTAGATTGCTAGGCGCTACGCCGATTTGTTCGGCTAGGATTTCGCGATTTTTAGCGACGTTTGCAGGCAGGTCGCCGACGTGATCGCCTAAATTTAAACCCTCGTATGCGCCGTCGCTTACTCCGCCAAATCGCGTCGTAAAGCCAAGCTTCAAGCGCTCGCTTTCAAAAACTACATCTAAAATTTCCCGCTTCATTTCCGTCAAATTTAACCCGCCTAGCCTAATAAAGGCTCGCGATGTGCTGCGACTCGTCCCAGCTAATCTCGCTTTTGCAGCCGTTTTGGGCGCTGCGACTAAACTCCAGCTGCCTAGCTACGTAGCGCGCGAGCAGATCGCTTTCTACGTTTACACGGCGCCCCGGCTCAAACTCGCCGAACAAGCTCTCGCGAAACGTAATCGGGATGATCGTTAGGCGCACGCCTGCGGGCAAAACTTCGTTGATCGTGAGGCTCACGCCCTCGACCGCGATACTGCCTTTGTTCGCCATTAGCGGCATGACGCTAGAAGGCAAATTTATATAAAAATCCACGCCGTTTTCGCGCCGCTCTATGCGCACTACCTC
>CAUPYN010000169.1:0-4705 GCA_963515575.1 uncultured Campylobacter sp. | reverse complement strand
CATTTATGACGTGTTTTGGCATCATTCGGCCAGATTTAACCGTGTTTTGCCGGTGCTTTACAACGAAAAAGTGCCTAAAGACCGTTATATAGAGATACATTCTGGGAATTACCCGAAACATACCGAGGGATGTATACTTTTAGGCTCTACGTTTAGCGATGAGGGTGTTTTAAACAGTCTTAGCACGCTAAAAAGCTTTTTGGCTCTAACGTTAAACAAAGAGCTTCAAGTAGAAATAATAAATAAATTTTAGAAAGTGAGGTAAAAAAATGCCAAGTAAATACGGCGTCAATGTCGAGCTTTATAACGGCTCGCTAAACCCATACGAGATCAACAATCGCCGCCCGATCGCAATAGTTGGCGACGACAGCAAACTAGCCGCTGGGCTTTACGTTTATAGCACCGTCGAGGATGCGCTTAAAGCAGTAGAGGGCGGCACGATAAAAAACGCGCTCGAAGACTTAAAGGCATGCGGAATTCATACGCAAGTAGTATTAAGCTCGTTTAAGCAAAGCACAAATAGCGACGCGAGCGCAAAAAAGCAGGAGAATTTAACATCTTGCCTAAACGCTATCGACGCGCTTAAAAAAGCTGAAAACGTGGTAATGGCAAAGCCTAAATTTATCGCCGCGCCTGAATACAACGACGCAGGCGTTTATGAAAAACTTAAACAGCTAGGCGAATATCTAAGAGCCGTTTATGCTATCGAAGTCGATGCGACAAACGAGCAAACCGCAAAGGCCGCAGTTCAAACGTTAGCCACGAAAACGGCGATTATAACGTTTCAAAAAGTCAAAAGAGTAGATAAGGTCATTCGCCCGCTTAGCATGTTTCTGATCGCTCTTTACGCCAAAGTCATGAGCGAGACGGAATACGGCTTCTCGCAAACGTATTCAAATAGGGTAATTCCGGGCATTACCGCGATCGTGGATAACGTCGAGTTTATCCAAGGTGTGGACTGCGAAGCCGATAGGCTAAGAAGCGAGGGTATCACGATAGCTTACGTGGACGACGGCATCAGAGCGTGGGGCGGCGAAACGCGCGACGAGGATTTTACCAGTATGCACACTTACGTTATATTTTACACGGCGATTGAGACGATTTTTCAGGCTCAAAAGCGCGCGATCGATAAGAGGATGCGCGACGTGCTCAAAAACGTAGTCGATAGCCTTGAGGCATTTTATCGCCGTTTGGTGGCGAACAACGTCGCCGTAGGTTTTGAAGTGACAGTGCCGCTTGATTTAAATACCAACGAAACGATCAGCGAGGGCAAAATTTACATCAAACACAGAGTGCAGGAGATGCCGCTAATCAAAAATATCACGAATAGAATTTACCGAGTTACGGACTATTCGCAAGTTTTAATAGAGGAGTTATAGGATGAAAGCGCAAGCAATAACCGGCGGAAATTTCTTTATTGACGGGATCGGGCTTTTTGGCGAGCTTGTAGATTTTGAGCCGCCTAAATTTGAACACGAGACGATAGAGGCCGCATCGGAGATCGGCAAATACGAGCTGGTTTTACCGACCCTCAAACCCCTATCGGCAAAATTTACCGTTAATAACGTCAGCGAGACTTATTTCGGGCTTTTAAACACAAAGACCAAGCAAAAAGTCTACATCAAAGCCAATCATAGCGGAAGCGAGGGCAAACACGTGGCTATCGTGGCGACATTTGAGGGCAATGTCAAAGTGCTTGAAGCACCTAAATTTGAGATGAACAAAGAGGCTAATATGAGCATTGAGATGAGTTGCTTCGTCGTAAAATACGAGGTCGAAAAAAAGACCACGCTATCATACGACGTAGAAAACAAAATTTATGCCGTAAATGGCGAGGATCTTTACGAGACCATCAGGAAAAATATATCTTAAGGAGAAAAAATGGCACTTAAAAAAATAGAAATACCAAGAACTGAATTTGTCTTTAGCGACGGTCAGACGGTGGAGCTCAAAGCTCCGACGCTAGCGCTCATCCAAAGCGTCCAAAATAAGACAAAAGACGAGATCGAGCAGGCAAAGTTGATGCTAATCGAAATGAGCGACGGCGAGATGGATAAAGAGTTTTTAAACTCCTTGCCGATGAACGAATGGAGCGAGCTATCAAAAAGAGTTAGCGCGTTTATGGGTATCAACGTAAAAAACTAACCGAGGGGATTGCTCTAATAGGGCACTCCCTGCACTTTACACTAAAAGACATCATGAGCCTCGAGTTTAACGAGTTTGTGGATTATTATGAGATAGCCTTGAAGCTTGCAAAAGAGTTTTAAGGCTCTAAAACCCTAGCTTCAAATTTTTTCTCTTTTCTAACATATTTAAAATACGCGTAAATACAAAATAGCGGGATAGAAATATACCAAAAAGCGACTACTAGGACATAGAAAACCGCAAGCCCTATCAACCCTATACATATCACCAAAGCAAGTAGTAAATCATCCATCTTTAGCGCCTCCGTTGTATAAATTTGCACCTAAATTTTAATAATATCAATATAAAAAAAGGCTGAAAATGGCAAAAAATGCAACTCTAACCTTTGGGATGGACTTAAGCGACTTCGACAAGGCGATGAAGTCGATCAATAAACAAGCCACGAGCCTAAGCGATCAGATAAATAAAGCCACTCAGGGCGCTATGCAAGCCTATAAAAACGGCCTAAGCGATCTTAAGGCAAATCCTTTTCAAAGCGCTAAATTTCACACCGACATGGCAAATCTCAGAGAAAACATCAAAAAAGCCGTAACGCACAAGCTAAATTTAGACATCGAAGAAGCCAAGAAAAACCTAGAGGGGCTAAAAACTCAAGCTATCGCCGCCGTGGGTAGTATCATGGCTATCTCGAAGCCTATAAGCGCGGCGATCGATTTTGAGAGTTCTATGGCCGACGTTAAAAAAGTAGTCGATTTTAGCGGTGCGGATGAGGTCAAGCAGTTTGCGGACGGCATTATGAAGATGAGCCGCGAGATCCCTTTAAGCGTCAATGAGCTAGCCCAAATCACGGCAAGCGGCGGGCAGCTGGGCATCGCTAAAGAAAATTTGATAGACTTCACGACTACCGCGGCTAAGATGGGCGTCGCCTTTGATATGAGTGCCAAAGAAGCGGGCGATAATATGGCCACGATGATGAATATATTCGGCATGGACGTTAAGCGCGTGGGCGAGCTAGGCGACACGATAAATCACATCTCAAACAACTCCGCGGCCACCGCAAACAAAATAGTAAATGCCCTAGGGCGTATCGCGGGTAATGCCAAGGATTTCGGGCTTAGCGCAGACGCCGCGAGCGGACTTGCGAGCAGCTTTATCGCCCTTGGTAAAGCTCCCGAAGTAGCTGCGACTGCGATCAACTCTATGCTAACGACGTTAAACGATGCCGACAATGCGAGCGACTCGGTTAAAGCCGCATTTGAGCAGATCGGTATCGACGGCAAAGAGCTAAAGCAAGCGATCATCAAAAACCCTCAAAAGGCCTTGACCGACTTTTTGCATACGCTCTCAAGGATACCCAAAGAGAGCAAAACGGGCGTTTTGACGGCGATTTTCGGTAAAAACTTCGGCGATGATCTCTCGCTAGTAACGGGCGCTATCGAAAACTACGATAAGGCGATGCAGTTAAGCGCGGACAAGGCAAAAGCCGGATCGATGGATAGAGAGTTTAAGTCTCGAAGCGAAACGACGGCAAACAATATCCAGCTAATGAAAAGTGCCTTTAACGAGATCGCGATCAATGTCGGTAACGCGTTTTTGCCGGCTTTAAATTTAGTCCTAGACGGCATTAAAAAGATCAGTTACGCCGTTTCGGGTTTTGCCGGCGCATTCCCGAATTTAATAAAATATTCATTCGGTGCGGTTATCGCAATAACCGCTATTAGAACTGCACTCATCGCAAAGCAAGCCGTTTTAAGCATTACTACGCTGATGCTGGGCAATTACCGTAAAGTATTGCAGCTTTTGCCGTTTGATTGCTTGCAGCTGGGCGGCTCGCTAAAAGATTGCGGTATCGCGGCAAGGTTTAAAGCAATGTGGCTAAACGCAGCCGCGAGAGCATCTACCCTTTGGAGCGCTAGTACCGCGGCAGCTAGCTCAAAATCCGCTCTTTTCGTCGGAGCTCTCAAAAATATCGGGATTGCTTTTAGAGCGCTAGGCATGGCATTTTTGAGTAACCCTATCGGGATTGTTTTGGCTGCTATCGCCGCCGCTGCTTTTTTAGCTTATAAATACTGGGATGAGCTCAAGGCATTTTTTAGCGGATTCTTTGAAGGCGTTATGAGCGGTATAAAGCCGCTAATAGATAGCTTTAGCAGAGCATGGGATGCCATAAAAACGGCTTTTGCTCCAATCGTTGATCTGTTTGGGGCACTATTTGGAGTAACCAAAGCTAGCGAGGGGGCGCTTGGAGAACTAAAGGATGCGGGCGCTAGTTTCGGCCAGGTTTTCGGTGCGTCGCTAAGCGTGGCACTATATCCTTTTGAAGCCTTGGCAAATATCATAACAGCCGTCGGCCTAATAATCGACATTGTCAAAATCAAAGGCGCGCAGTGGATAGAGGCTTTTAGCGAGAAGCTTAATTGGTGGCGCGATCTTTTCGGTAATATAGGCGAGTGGATATTGCAAAAATTTGATGCAGTCGTCGAGGGGATAAAAGGCTTTTTTGCGGGCTTTTTTGATTGGCTAGCGGAGAAATTTGCATTTGTAACCGATAGTATAAAGG
>CAUPYN010000168.1:0-4725 GCA_963515575.1 uncultured Campylobacter sp. | reverse complement strand
ATCGTAGACCTTGATCCCGGCTAAATTTAGCCCGCTAACCAGCCAGCCGAATATCTCGCCTGCGCTTAGTCTAGCATCATACCCCACGCTAACGTTTTTTGCACCCCTGCGTAGCATTTCTCGGCCCAAATTTAACCCGATCGCCTTGACGCTCGTTTCGTTTAGATCGCGCTCATAAACGCCGCGTATGTCGTATTCTCTAAAAATTTCATCTATCAAAATTTTACCTTTTTAAATTTATTTTGTTTTAAGACGCTCGTATTTTAGCATTTTTGGGTTAAATTTTACTAAACGGCGACGTCGCCGAGCTTTGCATTGGTGGCTTCTATTAAGCTTTGGGGCGCAATTTTTATCTGTTTTCCGCGCACGCCGGCGCTTACGTAGACGTAGTCTTGCTCTAAAATCCTCTCGTCAAAAAACGTCTCAAACGCCTTTTTCATCGCTATAGGCGAGCAGCCGCCACGGATATAGCCCGTCACTTTTTCAAGCTCTCTTAAGTTTAAAAGTTCGCACTTTTTATGCCCGCTTAGCCTTGCTAGAGCCTTTAAATTTAAGCTCAAATCGCCCTGTATACACGCTACGACGTAGCCTCTAGGCTCGCATTCGCAGACAATGGTTTTGTAGATTTTTTCTATTTGCTCGCCGCAAACGGCAGCCACATGAACGGCGCTCAGATCGCTTTCGTCCACTTCGTATTCGACTAACTCGTAGGGGATATGTTTGCCGTCTAGAAACCTCGCGGCATTTGTTTTATGCACCATTGTTTTCTCATTTTTCAAAAATTTAAGATATAATTATAGCTAAAATTTTAAGGAGAATGAATGGCTGAAGACATTTTGGAAAATCAAAGCAAAAAAGGAAACGGGCTGGTTCTCGTCATCATCATCGTTATTTTGTTGCTTCTTTTGGTAGTCGGCGGACTTTTAGCGTTTTTACTAATGGGAAATAGCGAAGATACCACGCAAACGCAAGCAGTGCAGGCGCAGACCGAGCAGGTTCAAGCTTCAACGCCTAAAAATACCGCAGGCAAGCGCTCAAACGACTATATAAATATGGGGCCCGTTTATCCGCTAGATCAGTTTATCGTAAATTTACTTAGCGAAAGCGGCTCGAGATACCTAAAAACAAAGGTCGATCTAGAGCTTAGCGCCGAGACGCTAACGCCTGAAATAGATAAGAAAAAGCCGCTAATCAGGGATATAATCGTATCGACGCTATCGTCTAAAACATACGAGGAAGTCAGCACTCAAAAAGGCAAAAACCGCCTCAAAGACGAGATAGTCGATCGCCTAAACGAGGTTTTAGCCGACGGTCATATAAAAAATATCTATTTTACCGACTTTGTGGTGCAATGATCGGTATAGATATCGTAGCGATCTCGCGAATCTCTAAGCTTAAAGAGCGGCGAGGCGAGGATTTTTTGAGATATTTTTTAAGCGACGAAGAGATAAGTATCGCAAAAACGGACGCTACGATAGCGGGATTTTTCGCAGCCAAAGAGGCTATCAGCAAGGCTCTTGGCTGCGGGATCTCGGCCGAGTTTTCGTTTTTTGACGCTCAAATTTACAAAGACGATAAAAATGCGCCTAAAGTAAAATTTTCAGAAAAAATCATTAAAAATTTTAATGTAAAAGGCGCTCAAATCACGATTAGCCACGACGGCGGATTCGCGATCGCCGCCGCTATACTACAAAGAAAAGAAAATGAATAACCCGACAATCTCCATAATAGCCCCCTGCTATAACGAAGAAGAGACGATAGAGCCGTTTTTACGACGTATAGAAGAAATTTTGACGCAAATAAACGAACCGTACGAAATAGTATTTATAAACGACGGTAGCAAGGATAACACGCTAAACGTCTTGCTAAACGCGAAACAAAATTTTAAAAATATAAGGATTATAAATTTCTCAAGAAATTTCGGCAAAGAAGCCGCACTAACGGCGGGCCTGGATAAAGCTAGAGGCGAGGCTGCGATACCTATAGACGTAGATTTGCAAGACCCGCCCGAGCTCATAAAAGAGCTCGTAGCAAGATGGCGCGAAGGGTACGACGTCATACTGGCCAAACGCGCGGACAGAACGTCAGATAGCTTCGCTAAAAGAGTCAGCGCGGATCTTTTTTATAAATTAAACGGCAAAATTTCAAACGTAGATATTCCAAACAACGTCGGAGACTTTAGGTTGATGAGCAAAAGAGTCGTAGAAGCGCTAAAGCAACTACCTGAAAATCAACGATTTATGAAGGGGCTTTTTGCGTGGGTCGGCTTTAAAACGATCGCCATCGAATACGTCAGAGAAAAACGCGAGGCCGGACAAAGTAGCTTTAACGGCTGGAAGCTTTGGAATTTCGCGCTTGACGGGATAACTAGCTTTAGTACTCTGCCTCTTAGAATTTGGCTTTATATCGGCGCATTGGTTTCTTTTTTATCGTTTTTATACGGTAGCTTCATTATCTTAAAAACCCTAATATTTGGCGTAGATTTGCCAGGATACGCATCGCTTGCGGTTATTATGCTATTTTTGGGCGGCATCCAGCTCATCGGGATAGGGATTTTAGGCGAATACATAGGCAGAATCTACTCTGAGTCCAAACGCCGTCCAAGCTACATAATAGAAGGCGAATACTAAGTGCAGGTCGTAAAATACGGCCTAGTGGGCGCTTTATCCACGCTCATTCATATATGCGTAGCCTGGACTTATATGTACTTTACTAACGGCTCCGTCGCAATCGCAAATATCGCCGCCTTTTTGGTCGCTTACGTTTTTTCGTATCTGGCTCAATCAAAAATAGTTTTTAAAAGCGGTCTAAATTTTAAAAAAGCCCTTAGATTTTTCTTTATTCAGTTTATTGCCCTACTGATGGCTATGTTTTTGAGCGATTTTACGGATCAAAACGGCTATGTAAAGACCGTCTTGATTATTTTTGTTATGCCGATTATAACGTTTTTGATCCATAAATTTTGGACGTTTAAACAAAATTAGCCTATCCTTGTAACGGCGTAAATATAATCGAAACGCAGTTGTTGTCGTATCTTATTAGGGTATGCAAAGGCGTTTGTATGCGCTTTACTTCTTTTTTCCCCTCTTGCATGCAAAGCCCGGGAGCCCAAACCTCGTGCCACTTGTGCAGATCATAAGCCCAGTACAGCCAGTTTATATTAAATATATCAGACTGTGCGATTATAGGAAAGGTTTTTGCCGCCGTTACGGCTGCGGGCGACCTTAGATCGGCTCCAAAAATAGAGTTAAATCCGAATTTCTCGCCGGCCGGAACGATTTTGTTAAAGTCCTGCAGCGCTAGCTCCACTCTATATCTTGCGTATTGAGCTTGCTCTTTCATTGCGTTTGCGTACGCATAGGACTGAACTATTAGCGAATAGGCCAAAACGCAAGCGACGAATTTGGGCAAAAAGGATAAAAATTTAACCTCGAATTTTAGAGAAAAAATAAAAATTATCGCTAAAAATACACCGGCACCCATAAACATCCTAGAAAAAAACAACTGTTTAACTAAAATCAAATATGCGCCGTAAGATAAAAGCAAGCCTAAGACGATAAAACAAATCGTAAAGATCGCTGCTAGTATTTTGTTTATCTTTGCGGTTTTAACGGCTGCTAGAAAGAACATCAAAACGCCGGCGATAAATATAGAAACAAACACGGTTTTTCTAAACGTAAATCTGTAATATTCATAAACGCGTTCTAAATTTCCTTTTATGCCTTCATACGCTTGGCCTAAAGAGAAAATTTCGTTTGACGTGTAGTTATCTACCGTTTGCATAACAAAAAATCTATAAATCCAAAATGCGCAAACATAAGAAAAAATCAAAACTCCGATTAGTTTAAGCGTCTGCGAGGGCTTGCGTCCGGCTAAAATCCCATCCAAAACCGCAAATAAAGACAACATCAAAAAAGCGGAATTTCCAGCCTGATAGGTCGTAAGCGTAAGCTGCATGCAAAGTATGGAAACAAAGATAAAAGCGAGTTTACGCCTCAAAAACAAAAAAGAAAATATCGGAGCTACTAGGGCTATCGTCATAAAGATACTGTCGAATTTATAGCTCATATTTTCTAAAAAATAGGGGCTTAGGCCTAAAATAACGCTGGCGATTAAGCCTAGTTTGGAGTATTTTTTTAAAATAACCTTAACCAAAACCATGGAGCCGATAGATAAAAGTCCTATCGATAAAAGGTGCGTTAGAGGCGAAGCTAGAACATTTCTGTGCTCGCTAAGATATATAAATTTCGATAAATACTCGGACATATACCTACTAAAAAGGAAAAAATCAAACTGACCCGTCGCCGATCTGTAGTAATCATCGGAGTAGTTTATGTTATTTATCATCAAGGCGAAATATCCAAGAAAATAAACCGTATAAATAAAAAAGAAATATTTTAGAAAATCTTTTTGTTTAAAAAAATGTAAAAAAGTAAATTTGATAAAAACAATATTTTTTAAAATTAGATTCATACTCTTTCCCTAAGATAGATTAAAAACAACCGTAAAAAGCCTTTTTGCGGTATTAAAATGAATTTGGATTATATTTTTTTATTCATTAAAGTATATTTAATGCATATTTCAAAAATCATCGCTCTTGCAAGCTTTTGGTTCATAATAATGCAATTTTACCCTTTAGCAAACATGTCTAAGAAAACTCAAGATGTAGCAAATCTAAGATTTAAATTTGGCTACATGTTTTAAAAAATTATGTAATTAGATATA
>CAUPYN010000167.1:0-4739 GCA_963515575.1 uncultured Campylobacter sp. | reverse complement strand
GATTACGCCTTTTAAAGACGGCAAACTAGACGAAATCGGTTATGAAAAGTTAATCAAAAGACAAATCGCAAACGGCATCGACGCGGTCGTACCCGTAGGCACGACGGGCGAGAGCGCGACGCTAACGCACGACGAGCATAGAATTTGCATAGAAATCGCTGTAAATACCTGCAAAAACACGGGCGTAAAAGTACTTGCCGGTGCGGGCAGTAACGCCACGCACGAGGCGGTAGGTTTAGCAAAATTTGCTCAAGATCACGGAGCGGACGGTATCCTCTCGGTTGCGCCCTACTACAACAAACCGACGCAAGAAGGCCTATACCGCCACTACAAAGCGATCGCCTCAAGCGTCGAAATCCCGGTGCTGCTCTATAACGTCCCGGGCCGCGTGGGCGTAGATATCCAGCCGTGCACGGTTTTTAGATTATTTAAAGAGTGTGAGAATGTTTACGGCGTAAAAGAGGCCACTGGCAGCATAGAGCGCTGCGTCGATCTACTCGCGCACGAGCCAGACCTGTCCGTCATCAGCGGCGAGGATGCGATAAACTACCCTATCCTCTCAAACGGCGGCAAGGGCGTGATATCGGTCACGGCAAATTTACTCCCTGACGAAATCTCAAATTTGACCCACTTTGCGCTAAAAGGCGAATTTGCGCGTGCAAAAGCCATAAACGACGATCTGTATGCGGTCAATAAAATAATGTTTTGCGAGAGCAATCCGATCCCGGTAAAAGCCGCGATGTATATCGCCGGGCTCATATCAAGCCTCGAGTACCGCCTGCCGCTTTGCGAGCCGAGCGCCGAAAACCTCAAAAAAATCGAACAGACTATAAAACAATATAACATAAAAGGATTTTAATGAATTGCGAAAACGAATTTAAAGGCAAAACTCTAGTAATCAGCGGCGGAACGCGCGGTATCGGACGCGCCATCGTGGAGGAATTCGCCGCAAAGGGCGTAAATATCGCCTTTACTTACAACTCAAACGAAGAGCTAGCCAAAACCCAAGCCGCCGAGCTTGAAGCGACGTACGGCATAAAAGCCAGAGCCTACGCGCTAAATATACTAGAACCCGAGACCTACAAAGATCTATTTTTAGAGATCGACGCAGACTTTGACCGCATCGATTTTTTTATCTCAAACGCTATCATCTCGGGTCGTCCGGTCGCAGGCGGATATACGAAATTTATGAAACTTCGCCCTCGCGGTATCAATAACATTTTCACCGCAACCGTAAACGCATTCGTCGTAGGCGCGCAAGAGGCCGCAAAACGCATGGAAAAAACGGGCGGCGGCAGCATCATCTCGCTTTCATCGACGGGTAATCTCGTCTATATCGAAAACTACGCAGGCCACGGCACTGCAAAAGCTGCGGTAGAAGCTATGGCGCGCTACGCGGCGACCGAGCTTGGCGAAAAAAATATCCGCGTAAACGTCGTTAGCGGCGGCCCGATCGAGACGGACGCACTTAGGGCTTTTACGAACTACGAAGAAGTACGCGACAAAACGGCCGAGCTAAGCCCGCTAAATCGCATGGGTCAGCCGACCGACATAGCAGGCGCATGTTTGTTTCTGTGTAGCTCAAAAGCTAGCTGGGTCACGGGCCACACCTTCATCATCGACGGCGGTACTACGTTTAAATGAAAAAAGCAAATTTAGCCTGCGCGCCTTTGCCGGTTGCTCGCATTTTGGGTGAATTCGGCAGTATAAATTTAACGCGCTTGCAGGCTAAATTTGATGAAAATTTAAAATTTGAAAGCAAATTTTGCGGCGCGGGCGATTCTTTCAAATTTGATCTAATTTTGAAAGAGCCAAAAAGCTTTTTCCCGTTAAATTTAAATCCAAAATCACTCAAATTTGGCGAAACGCCGAGTAAATTTAACCAAAGCGCAAATCCGCGACCGACAAAAACAAACAAAATGCAAGTCGGCAAAATTTGCGCAAGCTTTAGTGCCGAGCTGTCAAATTTTAAACTCCGAAATCAAAAAGAAAGAACAAATAAATGAGCCTAAATTTACCAAACGCCCTAGCCTTCCTGCGCGTATTTCTCGCGCCCCTGATGTTTTGGTTGCTACTTAGCGTAAATTCCTTCTCAGGCGTGCACGTTAGCTGGATGAACTATTTTGCCGCGCTTGTATTCGTGATCGCTAGCGTCACCGATTTTTTCGACGGATTTATCGCGCGCGCATGGGATCAAAAGACCAAGCTTGGAGCCGTGATCGACCCGCTTGCCGATAAAATGCTAACTCTTGGCGCATTTTTAGGGCTCATGATGATAGACCGCGCTAGCCCGTGGGCGGTGTATCTCATCCTCGTTCGCGAGTTTTTTATCACGGGATTTCGCGTCGTGATGGCCGGCGATGGCGTAGAGGTTGCCGCATCGATGGCGGGCAAGGTCAAAACCGTTTGCCAGATGGTCGCGATCGGCTTTTTAACCATGCAGTGGCCTTTTGGCGAGTTTTTGCTCTGGCTTAGCGTCGCACTGACGCTGTATTCGGGCTTTGAGTACGTCGCGGCGTATATAAAAGCGACGAAAAAGATCTAAATTTAGCGCGGAGGGCTTTTATTCCCAAGCAAAAAATATACTATTTTTCAAGTCGGCGCGCGAAGCTTTTACGTAAATTTAAAAACGAGATTTTAAGCTCGGCGGTACGGCCAGTATAAACTAAAAATAAATTTGAAACAAAGAGAAAATATGAATCACGGACTAAGAGATATCATCGTGGAGCGAACGCAGAGCCTAGAACCCGAGCTCAAAAAACAAGCCCGAAAACTAAATCAAAAGATAATCGACGTCAGCTTTTATCACAACGCTAAAAATTTAGCCAAAATCGGCGAGGTTATGAGCGATGAGTTAGGCGAGTTTTTGCTAGGCTGCGCGCTAGACTACGATAAGACGCGCGAGGATAAATTTGACGCGAGCGATAACGATTTAGAAACGTTGCGCGGAGTTTGGAGCGCTCTTAGCTTTTCGCATAAGCCCGAAATTTTAGACCATCTTAGCTCTCAGATGCGCCGCAGTATAGCGCATCGCTCGTTTGCGCACAGGTATATTTTCGAGATTTTACGCCTGCAAGAAAAGGCCGGCCGCGCTCACCCGCTGCTTGGCGGGCTTTACGAGTATTATGACGCGCTGCGAGAAAAGCTGCCCGTTTACGAACTTTTACGCCGCATAGGCGCGACGCCTGCTGATCCTTATGATTTCGAGTTTATACTAAACGCCGTAAATTTGGGCTACTGGTTTAGCAACGAGTATCTAAGGCAGGATGAGAAAAAGCGTAAATTTCATTTGCGTATCAGCATTTTTGCGCCGTTTATAAACGACAAAACCTTTGATATACAAATCAGCAATGACGACGTTCCGAGGGTGCGTATCGACTTTGATGATGATGGCGTGAGCTTCTTGCAGCAAGTAGCGCCGGATGCCTTGCCCTACCCCGATCTTTTAGACTTAAAGCCTTTCATCGCGAGCGTAAAGTCGCATTTTGGGATAGAATTTGATCTCGCAAACAAAGATAAAACCGCCCTAACCGCCGGCAAGGGGCTAGGCAGAGCCAAAATTTTAGCCTGGCTAAATGAGGTTTTTAGCTAAATTTACGCCCTAAAATTAGCCTGGTTTGTGCTCAAATTTGACGCGCGGTAGAGGGCGGCTTATGGTAAATTTACGCCGAATTTTAAAGCCGCCGTTTGCTTTTACGTTAAATTTAAAGCGATTTAATGCAGCTTAGCACGGCGGCTTGCGTTAAATTTAATGGATAAATTATAACTCGTTTGCATTTTAGGACGTTTTGCGTCGAGGCTTGACGGCTAGGTTTATCGTTTTGCGCAGTTCGCCGCGGTATCTCGCGTGCGATGGGCGCGGTATCTGCGGAGATTGAGCCGAGCCTTACCGCACGGTGGATAAATTTGCGATATTTTTACGCTTGCGAGGTCTTTGCGCGCGGAGCGTATTTGCAGCGCTTTACGCCTGCTAGGCGAGCTATTTTGCGTATTTTTATTTGTGAGATTTTGCCGCGAGATGCTTTTATCGGGGCAAATGCCGCCGCCTAATTTTGCGGTCTTGCTTTACCGCACCGTTTATTTTCGTTTTAGTCGCGGTTTGATTGCTATTTTGCCTAGCGGCTTAGGCTTTTTGCGCTTGCTTGCGGCTGATATTCCCCGTAAATTCGGCTCCATCTATCCGCGTGCCGTATCGTTCGCGCCTTTTTAACCGTCCGCCCGCAGACTTGACGAGACTGCGCCCTATCTGCGTCTTTGCGACCTAAAATTTAACTCCGTCTAGCCGCGCGCTGCGCTGCTTCTTTTTACATAAATTTGCCCGCCGCAAATGCCGCGCAAACGGCTCTTGATCGTGGTTTCAAGCCCAATTTTATAAAATTTCGCTAAAATCGCGTTTAAAATCTACTTAAAAGGCAAATTTTGAAAGGAATTATACTTACCGCCGCTATCCTTGCGGTCGGGCTTTATGCGTATTCGTGGCACTTTTTGATCACGGTTTTGGTGATTAGCTTTCTTATATTTTTCCACGAGCTTGGCCACTTTCTCGCCGCTCGCATGCTAAAAGTGGGCGTGCTAAAATTTAGCGTGGGCTTTGGACAGAGCGTCTACTCAAAAACCATCGGCGGCACCGAGTACGCCATCGGCGCGATACCGCTTGGCGGCTACGTGAGCCTAAAAGGGCAAGAGGACGCAAAGCCCGGCTTAAAAAACGAGGATGCCGACAGCTACACGAGACTTAG
>CAUPYN010000166.1:0-4763 GCA_963515575.1 uncultured Campylobacter sp. | reverse complement strand
GGGTTGCGTGATACTGCAGCCATACGATATGCCTGCGGGCGCGGGCACCTATCATCAGGCGACTTTTTTAAGGAGTCTGGGGCCAAAGCCGTGGGCGACGGCGTATGTTGCCCCATCTCGCCGCCCGACCGACGGTAGATACGGCGAAAACCCAAACCGCCTGGGTGCTTATTATCAGTTTCAGGTGCTCATTAAACCAAGCCCGGAAAATATACAAGAGCTTTATCTAAAAAGCCTTGAAAAGCTCGGTTTAAATTTGAAAAATCACGACATCCGCTTCGTCGAGGATAACTGGGAGAGCCCGACGCTAGGCGCTTGGGGGCTAGGCTGGGAGGTCTGGCTGGACGGTATGGAGGTGACGCAGTTTACGTATTTTCAGCAAGTTGGCGGCATTGCGTGCGAGCTGGTTTCGGCTGAGATCACTTACGGTCTCGAGCGCCTTGCGATGTATTTGCAGGACGTAAATAGCGTCTACGATATCGTTTGGGACGATAGGGGCGGCAACATCGTGACCTACGCCGACGTGCATAAGCAGGGCGAATTTGAATGGAGTAAATATAATTTCGAGGTCGCCGACGTAGATATGCTATTTCGCCAGTTTGAAAACGCATTTGGCGAGTGCAAACGCTGCTTGGAGGCTAAAATTTCGCTGCCTGCGTATGATTACTGCATGCTTGCGGCTCATACGTTTAATGTCCTTGACGCGCGCGGAGCGATCAGCGTAACGCAAAGGCAAGACTATATCCTAAAAATCCGCGAGCTAGCCAAAGAGTGCGCGCTAACGTATAAAGCCAGCATCGATGCCGCGAACGACGCGAAGGGCGAATAAAATTTGATGAAAATCGGCGAAATTTATAAAATTTTAGACGAGATTAGCCCGTTTGCGAGTCAAGAGGAATGGGATAACAGCGGATTGCTCGTGGGCTCGTTTGAGACGGGCGTGGAACGCATTTATCTTAGCCTTGACGTAGATGACGATCTTTTGGATGAGGCGCAGCCAAACTCGCTCATCATTACGCATCATCCGCTCATTTTCAAAGGACTAAAATCGCTAAATTTGGACAAATATCCAAGCAGCTTAATCGCAACAATGATGGCTAAAAATTTAAGCCTAATCGCGATGCATACGAACTATGATCTAAGCCATCTAAATGAGTACGTGCTAAGTGAAATTTTGGGCTTTACGCCAAAGGAGCGCGATGGATTTTTGCTTTATGCGGACGTAAATTTGAGCTTTGACGAGCTTTGCGAGAAGGTAAAAGCAAGGCTAAATTTAAGCCATTTAAGGGTTTGTAAGGGGCGAAAATTTGACTACAATGCGCCTATAAAGCGCCTTGCATTTTGTACAGGAAGTGGCGGTGATTTGATTGATATCGTTAAAGCGGACCTGTTTTTAACTGGCGATCTAAAGTACCACCAAGCCATGAGCGCCGCTCAAAATAATCTTACTATGCTAGACATCGGACACTTTGAGAGCGAGCGGTATTTTGGGGAGTCGCTTGCAAAATATTTGCAAATTTTGCCGATTCCTACTATAATATCCAACTCAAAAAACCCGTTTTCATACAGTTAAAGGAAAAAGATGAATAAATATTTAGAACAGCTAGTCGAGCTCTCAAGTATCGATAAAGATATCGACGATTTTACGCCGCGCCTTGAGAAGGTTCAAAGCGTTTTAAAAGCGACCAAGGACGAGCAGGCGGCGATTTTGGCGCAGATCGAGGAAGCGGCTACGAGCGTGACCGAGCTAAAAAATCAAAAATCTCAAACCAACGCGCACATAGCTGAATTTAGCGCAAAGATAAAAGACGTCGCTAAAAAAAGTGGCGCTGCAAAAACAGAAAAAGAGATAAAAGCGCTCCAGCTAGAAGACGAGCTAGCTAAAGAGCAGCTAGAAGCCGCAAACGAAGAGGTCGAAAGACTAGAAAAAATCATAGATAGCAAAAATGCGCTAAAAAGCGAGCTTGAGGCGAAGGCTGCGGAGCTTAGCGAAAATTTAGCCAAAATCGAGAGCGAAATTTCAGCCGAAGTCAGCGCTATCGAACAGCAAAGAGATGAAATATACGCTAAGAAAAATAAGCTAGTCGGCGAGATGAATCAAAAAATCTTGACATTTTACGAGAAAATCCGCAAATGGGCGCACAATACAGCCGTAGTGCCGGTCAAAAAACAGGCCTGCTACGGTTGCTTTATGCAGATAAACGACAAGACTTATTCTGCCGTCATTAAGGGCGAAGACATCGTGACCTGCCCTCACTGTGGCCGAATTTTATACAAAGAAGCGGCGAACTAGCCTTTAAATTTGATAATAATTTATTACGTTTTAGTCCTCGCGGCGTTTGCCTTGGGGGCTTTACCGCTTGCGATTTTAGCTTTTAAGAAAAAGTACAGAGCCTCGATCCCCGCTAGATTTTTTTTGTTTAAAAATCCCAAATTTGACGCCTCTCGCGTGCATTTTCATGCGTGTAGTTTCGGCGAGGTGCGTTCTATTGCGCCGCTAGTTAGTAGATTTAAAGACGCGGCCGCAGTCTCGGTCGTAACCAAAACCGGCTTTGACGAGGCCAAAAAAATCACGCAAAATACGCGCTTTTTGCCGTTTGAGATATTTTTGCCGTTTTGGCTAAAGCCCTCTAAAATCACGGTCATTTTTGAGGCCGAGCTTTGGCTAGGGCTTGTTTTTTGGGCTAAATTTAAAGGCTCACGCGTCATTTTGATAAACGCTAGGATTTCTGATAGGAGCTACAAAAGTTATCTAAAATTTAGCTTTTTTTATAGATATTTGTTTAAATTTATAGATAAAATTTACGCTCAAAGCGATCTGGATAAACAGCGTCTACAGCATCTCGGCGCTAAAAATATCGTCGTTAATGGCAATATAAAATCAGCCTTTTTACCAAGCCCGAGTAAAATTTATGACAAGCCAAAAGAGCGCGTGGTCGTGCTGGCAAGCACTCATGTGGGCGAAGAGGAGCTGATTTTGCGCGAGTTAAATTTGAGCGCAAACGACAAGCTAATTTTAGTTCCGCGTCATCCTGAGAGATTTGGCGAAACAGGCGAGGTTTTGGCTAAATTTGCCGCAAAAAATGGACTAAGTTTTGCTAAATTTAGCGAAGCTAAAAACTTTGACGCGCAGTGCGTGCTGGTCGATGCGATGGGCGAGCTGGTAAATATTTATAAATTTAGCGACGTCGTCGTGCTTGGCGGCAGCTTAGTGCCAAATGTTGGTGGACATAATCCGATTGAGGCGGCGCAGTTTGAAAACGCGGTAATAAGCGGGGAGTTTATATTTAATCAAAAAGCCTTGTATAGTGCGGTTGACGGCATAAAATTTGCAAAAGCGGACGAGATAAGTTCGCTTTTAAAGCAAAATTTACCCAAAGCAAAAATAGTCGCCAAAGGCGATGTAAGCGAGATTTTAAAAGATATTGAGGAAAATTTATGAAAGAAGAAAAAGCCTATAAACTGCTGGCGATCCAGGAAGGCATCTCAAACAACGAGGCAAAGGAGCTGATTGACGCAGGCTTAGTTAGCGCCAAAGGACAGAGGATCGCCGTAGCGCGCGCGATGATGAGCGCGGCGACTAAATTTAACGTGCAAAAGCTGCCGCATCCAAGCGTGATTTTTGAAGACGAAAACCTGATTGTGATTGATAAACCGGCATTTTTAACCTCGGAAAAAGTGAGCGAAATGTATAAATTCCCATTGCTTCACAGGCTTGATAAGGAAACTAGCGGAGTGCTTTTGCTTGTGAAAAATGAGGAATTTCAAAAAAAAGCAATAGAGGAGTTTAAAAACTGCCGCGTAAAAAGAGAGTACGTCGCGGTAGTAAAAGGTATCGTGAGCGAGGAATTTAGCGTAAACGAACCAATAATCACGCTAAAAAACAAAGGCGGAGCGTTTTCTAAGATCTCGCCAAACGGCAAAGAGGCATTTTCGCACGTGACGCCCGTGATGGTCGCAGGCAAAAAAAGTCTCGTAAAAGTCGAGATAAAAACCGGCAGAACTCACCAAATCAGAGTGCATCTAAATCACGCTGGATACGGGATCGTCGGCGATGAAAAATATGCTAAAAATAAATCCGCGAGAATGTATCTGCACGCTTATAAAATCGAGCTTCTGGGATATAAATTTAGGTCAAATTTGAGCAGTGATTTTAATAGGCTTGGTTTTGAAATTTCAAGAAATTTTGAGATTTAAAGAGCGATAAAGCTTAAATTTAATAAAATACGCGCTTTAGCTATAAATGTAAATAAAAGGTAGAATGTGTTTGAACAAATCAGCGAGTCGTTTCGTTTAGCCGTTAGTAAAATTCGTTTCGTAGACGATGAAAAAGCGCTAAATAACGCGCTTGACGTGCTTAAAAAAGCACTACTAAAGGCCGATGTTCATCACAAAGTTACCAAAGAGCTGCTAGCTCTAATTGAGGCTGATCTAAAACAAAGCGGAATAGGCCAAAAGCAGTTTTTAGACGCTATAAAGTCAAATTTGACGAAGGTTTTAACCGCGCCGGGCAACCAGGGCTTTGTCTTTGCGCCCGTAGCTCCTACGATCGTGCTTATGGCCGGCTTGCAAGGTAGCGGAAAAACCACTACGACGATAAAGCTAGCAAATTATCTAAAGCTTAGAAAGAAAAAAGTTTTAGTCGCGGCGTGCGATTTGCAGCGTTTAGCGGCAGTAGAGCAGCTTCGCCAGCTTTGCGAAGCAAACGAGATAGAGCTTTTTAGCATAGAAAACGAAACCGATCCGCTAAATGTAGCTAAACA
>CAUPYN010000165.1:0-4765 GCA_963515575.1 uncultured Campylobacter sp. | reverse complement strand
TTTTTTCAAAAGAGTGCAGCGTGGGCCTACCGACGGCCGGCACGATAATAAGAATCTGCGATCCTACAAGCCTAGCAAAGCTAGAAAACGGGCAAGCCGGCCTAATCCTAATCGGCGGCCATCAGGTAATGAAGGGCTACTATCTGGATGAGGAGCGCACGAAAGAGGCGATCGTCGAGCTAGACGGCGTGCGCTACTATAACAGCGGCGACATCGGCTTTTTGGACGAGGCGGGCTTTCTAACGATCACCGATAGGCTCTCGCGCTTTGCTAAAATCGGCGGCGAGATGATAAGCCTGGGCGCGCTCGAGGCTCAAATTTCAGCCGTGCTGGGCGATGAGGTGACATTTGTCTGCACCAACGTAGCCGACGAGAAAAAGGGCGAGCAAGTCGTTATGCTCTTTAGCGGCGAGATAAGCGAGGAGGAGCTGGCCGCACGCATCAGGGCATCCGCGATACCGTCCATCATGCAGCCTTCAAAGATTTTTAAAGTAGAGGCCGTACCGGTGCTAGGAACGGGCAAAGTTGACTTTAAATCAAGTAAAAAGCTAGCGGCCCAGCTGGTTGCTGGCGAAGGAAATTTAGACGCGTCGGAGGAGGCTTAAATTTACGCTATGAAAGGCAAATTTGGCGGCTAGGTCGTCAAATTTGCCTACCCTTCTAAGCTCTGGCAAAAGACCCCTGTAAGATTAAATTTTAAAACAGCGATACCCGCTTATAAACACCTAAGTTTAATCACAATATAATCGTAATGAAAATAAAACAACAAGGCAAATTTTGAACTTAAATTTAAAACAAAAACTCTTCGGTAGTAAACTTAAAAAGATAGTTTGGTCAGTCGTGCTTTTTGCGGCGATACTCTGCGCCGTATTTATCCGCATCGTGCCCGATTACTCCACTTCGCGAGGTTTCGCCGTCGTTTCTCTCCCCGATTACAACAAATACAAGCAGGGCTATTGCCTAAAAGAGGATAGAATTTTGTCTAAAGAGGAGCGCTTTAAGCGCGGAATTTTAGATACCTTAGACAGATCCGTATTGTTTTATGCCGCTATTACAGACAGATGCTATTATGTATATGACAATGAAGCTTGCAACTACGGCAATGGAGAATTTGCCGTTAAAGTAGGCTTTTATGAGACGGATAAATTTAATAACGATGATTGGTTGGAAGTTTTATCCAAAGAGTATGAGATAGAAAAACGTAAAAATCAAGACGCTTGGCTGCTGTATAGAAATATTTTTGTCGAGAAATTTCAAATGAAACCCGTAAATATAGCAGAAAGGCTAAAGATAAATTTAGCGGAGGGCTTTGCGGGCTTTGATATGCCAGTAATTGAATACAAAGGATTAAATAAATATCTTTTATATCTTGATAAAAGCTTTATTCTTTATGATGATTTTAAATTCAGTGCTATTTTGGTTAGAGTTCCTGAAGGATATACTCCCAAAGATTTATTGGATAGAAAGCAATATTATGAAAGAGAGATTCAAACCAGATCATATAGCGAAGATGACTTTAAAATCGACACATGTGGCACTAGCGATTTTAAAATTTATAAAAACAATGCCGAAGAAATAGCGGATCGCCTGGTAAGAGAGGACTTGTTTAAAGGCGGTTGAAAAGCCTAATCATTTGAAATTTGCCAAGCAAATTTCAAATCAAAAAATAAAATTTCAACACAAAGGATAAACAATGGCTGCATTTAATCTAAATTTAAACGACGACTATTCAAAACAGTTGCTAAGCTACTATATATGGGGTCAAGATACCCAGCCTCCGGTCGGTAAAGTAGTATCCTAATAAATATCACCGCGATAAAATAAAAGGCGAATTTTGAACGTAAATCTAATACGCCTCATAACGATGATAAATTTTGGGTTTAGCGGTTATGGATAGCGTAGAAAATAGCGTCGTTTCATCGCGGTTTAGCCGTACCGGCGGTCAAATTTGCTTGATAAAACGACTAGCTAGCCTGCCTAAACGCCAAATGCCTACCGCAGACTAGCTAAATTTACACCAAATCCCTGCTGCTAAAGATAAAATATCCGCCCACAAGCATAATCGCGCCCAAAATCAGCGGATAAAAAATCGAGTAAATAACAAATCCAAGCGTACTAAAGTTGTTTAGTACGAAATTCGACGCTACGCCGATAACGGCTAAATTTGGATCAAACAGGCTAATCGCCGCGATCCTAAAGACCTCGATCGGGTTAATGAGCGCGATAAAAAAGATGATATCCTCGCGCACGTTACTTTTCATCAAAAAGCCGATCAGCGCGAGATCCAAAAACGCCAGCAAGATAAGCCAGAGTAAAAACGCGACGCCTTGACCCATTTCTTGATTTTTGATAGCCGAGGAGATGAGAAATCCAAACGACAAAAACACGAAGCTAAGCGCGAAAAGTAGGGCGGTGTAGAGGCTTAGGATATCCCACGGGATTTCGATTTTTTTAACTAGCCCGGCAGCCACAGCTAAAACGAGAGAGAGCAAAAGCGGCACGAAAATAACGAAAATGCGCCCCAAAGCCTTGCCGAAATAGTATTCGCCCAGGCTAACTGGAAAGCTAAGCATATACTCAAGCAGGTTCGTATCGCGGTCGGCGCTGATGCTACGCACAGTCGAGATGAGGATAAAAATAGGCACGATAATGATACAAATTTGGATAAAAAGCAGCAAAAGCCGCGTAAGTCCGCTAAAACCGAGCACTCGCGAGTCCGTCACGCCGCTAAAGATAAAAGTAACAATAAGCCCCATAAAAACTAGCATATAGATGAGGAACCAGCGCGAGCGCAGCGACTCGGCGACGTCTAGTTTGGCGATGAGTAGCAGGTTACGCATGCGCGCCTCCTTGAGAGATTAGCTCGTCTTTTACGATTTGCCCCAGATCCATCTCGACGTAGCGGTTTGATATGCCTTGCACCTCATCAAGCCTGTGCGAGATGAAAACCAGCGTCTTTTCGCGTGCGAACTCGCCTAGTAGATCCATAAAATTTCGCCTGGCTTTGGGGTCTAAATTTGCCGTCGGTTCGTCAAACATCATGGCCTCGGTATCTTTAGCAAAGGCGATTGCGATTAGCATTTTTTGCTTCATACCGCCTGAGAGTTTATAAAAGGGCTTGTGAAAGTTTCCTTTTAGATCAAGCTCCATTTTCTCGCAAAATTTCTCTATATTTTCCTGCACAACGCCCGAGCTTTTGCAGACGAACTCGCAAAGCTCTTTTAGGTTAAATTTTAGCGGCGGCGGCGTTTGCGGGACGAAAGATATCACGCTAAGGGCTTCTTTGCGCGCGGTAAATGGGTCAAAGCCGTTTACTCGTACCTCGCCGCTGTTTGGTTTAAATTCGCCCAGTATTATACGCATCAGCGAGCTTTTGCCGGCGCCGTTTTGTCCGAGTACGACCGTTTTTTGCCCCTTTTCTATGCTTAAATTTACGTTTTGAAGTATCTTTTGCGAGCCAAAAGCCTTGGTGATGTCTTTTAAGATTATCAAATTTGTCCTTTTAGATGAGCTTTTTAAAGCCGTTGTCAAATTTCAGCGCGTCGTGGTGACACACGTCGATACAGCGCCCGCAAAGCGTGCAGTCGCCGCCCACGAGACGAAATTCTTTTTTATTTTCGTCGCCGTCAAGTTTAGCGTTTTTCTTCGTGATCTCTAGCACGTGCGGCACGAGGCAGGTATCGATGCAGACCAAACAGTGGTCGCAGCGATCTTTGTTCCAGCTAACTTTAACGGCGTTGGTGCGGGTTAGCAGCGAATACGTCGCGCCGATGGGGCAGATATAGCGGCACCAGCCTCTGCGGGAGTAGAAAATTTCGACTAAAAGTATAAAAATCGCAAACCAAATCGCGTGAAAATAGCCGTAGATGACGAACCTAGACACGATACCCGTCACGCTAAATATCTCAAACACGAGCTGCGAGCTAGCAAAGCTCATCGCGATAAAAAGCGCGGTAAAGACGTAGCGCCATTTGGGATCGAACTCGCGGCGTTTGATTATCTTTTTAGCGGCTAAATTTTCATGTATTTTCTCGCCGATCTCGCCTAAAAAGGTATAAGGGCACACCCAGCCGCAAAACGCCCTCCCGCCCACAAGCGCGTAAAAAAGTAAAATCGTAGCCGTGCCGATGATCAAATTTATCGGAAACTCGTGCGTCGCGGCAAATACCTGAAAGCTCATAAAAGCATCGGTCAAATGAAAGCCTAAAATCCTTGATCCGCTGATGTCGCCTTCTAAAATTTGAATATCCGCGCGGTAAGAAAGCACGAACAAAATATGCACTAGCGCGATCACGACGAGGCGGCGCCCTCGCCAGCTGAGGCTTTTTTTGCCCTCGCCGTTTTTTATCGTCAGCGTATCGAAAAAATCGACCTTTGAGACCGTGCAACGCGTGCTATATTTATCCATCCGCTACTCTTTAAATTTTGAAATTTCATCAGCTAGCAAGCCTAAATCCTCGTCTGATACGTTGTTTAAAAGTCCCTTCATTAGGCTGTTTGGTACTTTATTTTCTTTGTAGTCTTTTAGCCTAGCTAAAATTTCGTCCTTGCTTTTGCCTGAGATTTTAGGCGCCATTACGCCCTTGCCGTTTGCTCCGTGACAAGGCGCGCAGGATGTTAGGTATCGTTTGCTAACGCCCTCGTTAGGCTGATTTGCGACGCTGTTTTGTAGCTGTTTTATCTTTTTTATTTCCTCGGCGTCTTGCAGATTTAGCTCCTCGTTTCGCTCTTGTTTAGGAGCGAAGTCTTGGGGTTTTATTTCGGG
>CAUPYN010000164.1:0-4791 GCA_963515575.1 uncultured Campylobacter sp. | reverse complement strand
TCTCAAAATCGCTAAAAACAGCGATGAGACAAAGAGATATCGATACTTTTACGCTAGCTAAAATCGCCGAGGAGACCTACGCAAAGGCTCATGCGGACGGCGTTTTGGACGTTAGGCAAGAAGTTTTTAAGGTTATCGACGAATACGCGACCGACGTAAATTTAGAAATCTTAGACCTCGTTTGTAAAATTTTAGGCGTTGGCGTTAAATTCGGCGACGGTGGAGATTTTTAAATTTGCCGCTACTTTAAATTGCTTCAAAATTTAAATCCGGCACAAAAGCCCAAAACGCTTAAATTTACGGTAAAATCAAAACCGAAATAAACGCAAAAGCGTAGACTCGTCGTTTAAATTTTACGCATGCTCGGCAAAAATGCAGATACTGACGGTAAATTTTACGTAGCTAGCCGGCTAAAAAAGGCAGCAATCGCCTTTGCGCAATAAAGCTCGGCAAAAGGCGCCATTTTTAGCAGTTTGCAACGGTCCTAGCCAAAAAAACGAAAGCGGTAGAAATTTGCAAAAAAATTGCGCCGCAAAAATCAGGTTAGGCGCAGCCTAAAAATGCCGTAAAAAAACAAAAACTAGGAACAAAATGTTTGGTTATATTAGGTTTATCTTAGCGTATTTCGTGCTACTATCGCACGTTGGTATAGGACTGGCGGGCAAAAACATAGGCGTATTTGCCGTCGTGATTTTTTATATCCTAGCAGGACTCGTCACATCAAAGGTCTTTATCAAAATCGCACCGAAAAACGCACAAATAAGCTACTTCATAAAAGATAGATTTTTACGCATTTATCCCGCGTTTTTCTTTGCGTTTGCGCTGACGGTGCTATTTTTTTGCGCGACGTCGTATCTGCAGCCGCATTTTAATGCAAAAAACTTGCTCCTAAATGCGCTTATCGCGCCACTAAACTACTTTTTTTGGCTTGATGTTTCCGTCATATACGCGCCCTTGGGGCTAAATTTCATCATACCTCCCGCATGGTCGCTAGGAGCCGAGCTTCAGGCATATGCCCTGCTCGTGCTAGCGATCAAATTTAGACGGCTAGGCTACGCGCTAGCTACCGGTTCGCTAGGCGTTTATGCAGCGGCAAATTTGGGCTTTATAAATGCCGATATCTACGGATATAGGCTTGTTTGCGGCGTATTTTTTATGTTTTACACGGGATTTTTGATCTATCAAAAAGAGTTTGGCAAGCTCGCCGTTTTTTACGCGGCGGTAGCGGCGCTGGCAGGCTATCTTTTTTACTCGCGCGAATTTAGCGCCTTTGGCGTAGAGACGGCGACCGGCTATCTAGTCGGAGCTGCGGTCGTATTAGCGCATGAGAGGTTTAAATTTAAGCTTAAATTTAACGATATCGCAGGCTCGCTTTCATACGCGATTTTTATCAGCCATTTTCTTTTTATTTGGCTAAGCGAGTTTTGGCTGGGAGGCGTAAATTTAGCCTTCGTTACGAGCGGTTCGGTTGCGTTTGGATTGATTAATTTCTATCTAATCGAACGAAAAATAAACAAAATAAGATTTAAAAAACGAGTTTAAATTTCCAAAATTAGACCAAATTTTAGGTTGTCGCAGATTTAAGAGTTTGTGAATTTTGTTTGCTTTTGTAGACGGCTCGCTGAGGGCTACGCCACTTTTTTATCTAGCCTAAATTTATGGCTATTTGGCTTAATACGTCGCAAGCCGCGGATACGCCGAAAAGCTACTTAAGCAGCGGTATATCTTAGACGGCGATTTGCGGTTGCTGGAGCCAAACAAAATCGTATTTTAGATGGTTATTTTAAGCCTTTTAAAATTTATGGACATTTACTCGGGTCTAAATTTAAAGCAATAGCGCCTTATTTAAATACGTCCGACAGGCTATTAAAGATTATTTTTATACGCCGCAATTTTAAGGCAAATTTTACGAAAATCTAGCAAATGCCGATTTGCTCGCTTTAATACAAAGCTTCTAAACACGCTCAATCTATACATAACATATTGACATCGGCATAGGCCGCCTAAAGCAGCTATAGCACGCAGATGAGCTATAGCGCGGATTGGAGCCAAATTTTATTGGTAGCCGCAGATAAAAGCTCGCCCGCCGACGCAAAAAAGCGGCGGATAGCCTCTAAAATTTACTTTAAAAACGGTAATTTTACTTAAAATCCGTGCCGACAAATTTAAAACGACGAACAAAGATAAAATGCTAAAATCGCACCAAATATCGGCAAATTTTGCGCGAGGCAAAAAGCATCTATGTATCTAGTCGGTTTAAAATCCGCGCAATTTACATTCTATCGTAGTCGTCGCTAATGCGTACGATATCATCCTCGCCCAGATACTCGCCCGTTTGTACTTCGATGATGATAAGATCGATGCTTGCGGTATTTTCTAGGCGGTGGATCTGCTCTTTTTTTATCTAGCTGGACTCGTTTTGCCTTAGCGGCATCTGGCTACCGTCTATCGTCACCAGCGCCTCGCCCTCGACGACGACCCAGTGTTCGTTTCTTTTAAAATGCTTTTGCAAGCTCAGTCTTTTGCCGGGTTTAACCACTATCTTTTTCATCTTATAGCCGCTACCCTCGCCTAGCACCTCGTAGCTACCCCACGGACGATACACGCTCGTGTGCGCCTCGCAAATTTCGGGAAGCGAATTTAAAAAGTGCTTATAAACCTCTTTTACCTTTTGCGAACTGCCTTTTTTGGCGATCAAAAGTGCGTCTTTGGTATCGACTACGAGCAAATTTTGCACATCCACGAGCGCGGTCGGTTTTTTGGTTAGGATGAAATTTTCGCTTGCGTCTATTTGTAGCGATTCGCCGATATTTTTTATCTTTTTACTCAGCTCGTCAAAGCTACCCATATCGCTCCAGCCCGCATCAAGAGGCACCATTTTGATATTTAGGCTTTTTTGCATTAGCGCATAGTCGATGCTGATATCTTCGATCTTATCCATAAAATTCGGACTTATTTTTAGCAAATTCGGTTCATTCGCCGAGCCCTCTATCGCCGCAGTAACATCTTTTACGATACTTGGCGCATATTTTTTCATCTCGCTTAAAAACACGCCCGCCTTAAAGCAAAACATACCGCTGTTAAAATAATATCCGCCCTCTTTTATAAATTTAGTCGCGGTTTCAAGGTTGGGCTTTTCGATAAACCGTTCCACGTCGCCGTTTTTATCGGCCTTGATGTAGCCGTAGCCCGTGTTTGGTTCGTTAGGTTTTATGCCAAACGTCGATAAAAAGCCCTGACTTGCGTAACTTTGCGCGATCAAAAGCGCTTTTTTGTACTCCGCTTCGTTCTCGATTAGATGGTCACTTGGAGTAACTAGTAAAATTTCGTCCTCATCGCAGCAAAGCGCGGCAAACGTAATCGCCGCGGCAGTGTTTTTACCAAAAGGCTCGAGGATAAATTTATCTATTTTTTTACTTCCGCATTCATCAAGCGCCAAAAAATAGTGCGCCTCGTTGCAAACGATGATCGTTTTTTGCGCGTGCATGTTGCGTCTAAGCGTAAGGTCAAAGAGAGATTTGCCGTTAAAAAGCCTAATAAATTGCTTTGGCATCAGAGTGCGAGATAGCGGCCAAAGCCTCGTGCCCGAACCTCCGCAAAGTATAACGTTTGTCATTTTTACGCCTTTTGCTTTAAATTTTCAACCAAATTCAAAAATGTTTCTTGTAATTTTACAAGCAAATTTTGATCCTTGGTCTCAAATCTCGTAACGATGACGGGCGTAGTATTCGAGGCTCGCACTAGCGCCCAGCTGCCGTCCTCAAATCTCACTCTAACGCCGTCTATGTCGATTATTTCGGCTATCTTGCCTAGACCTGCTAGCAAATTTTGCGCGTCGCCATTTTCGTAAATTTCAACCAAAACCTCTTTTAGCTTTGCCACAAGCTCAAATTTCTGTGCATCGGTCGTTTTTACCTTGATCTCGTCGGTGCTAAAGACCTTTGGCAGTTTATCAAGCTCGCTGTCAAGATTAAAGCCCTTTGCGACCAGCTCTAGCGCGCGAAACATCGCATATGTCGCATCGTCAAAGCCGAAATACCGCTCCTTAAAGAAAATATGCCCGCTCACCTCGGCCGCCATGTCGATATTTAGCTCTTTCATCGCCTTTTTGATATTGCTGTGGCCGGTCTTGCCCATGAAGCTTTTACCGCCGTGCGCGTCGATCTCGTCGTACATATTTTGCGAGCATTTGACCTCGCCCAGCACGCGCGGATTTTTCATCGCAAGGCTATATAAATACGCTAGTTCGTCGCCTTTTATGTTGCGTTTTTTGGTTAAAACCGCGATACGGTCGCCGTCGCCGTCAAAGCCAAATCCTATGTCAAATTCGTCCTTTAGTGCAGCTTTTAGATCGATTAAGTTTTTCTCCTCGCTTGGATCTGGGTGATGATTTGGGAAGTTGCCGTCGGGCTGTGGATATAAAATTTTCGCATCCAAATTTAACGCCTCGCAAATTTCGGGCAGTACCGCTCCGACTGCGCCGTTTGCGCAGTCGATGACGATTTTTAGCGGCAAGGCTTTTAGATGCGCAAACTGCTCTATTAGAAAATTTTTATAAGGCGTCGCGATATCGAATTTTTCAGCCCTCAGATCATCCGGTATTTGCGTTTTTACCGCGATGTCCGCTAGTACGGCGGTTTTTAACTTTTGCAAATCCTCACCAAAATAGCTATCTTTAAAAATCGTGATTTTAAAGCCGTTGTACTCTTTTGGATTATGAGAACCGGTTATCATTATATTTGCATCAAATTTGTCCGAAAACACGCTAAAATAGCCAACCGGCGTCGGTAG
>CAUPYN010000163.1:0-4799 GCA_963515575.1 uncultured Campylobacter sp. | reverse complement strand
GTTTTTCATTTATATCCTTTAGGGGATTATTATATCAGATTTTGCGGGGTTTTGCAGGCGGGCAGGTGTGCGGCGGCTTTGGCGCGGCTGGGTAAATCAGGCGTAAATTTAGATGCTCGCGGAACAGCGGCGGACATCTAAGCGCATACGGCAAATTTAACGCTATTTTTGGTCGGATCCGGCAAGCTTAAGGGAAAAATTAGGAGGCAAATTTGAGTGCAAGATTAATTGGTTTTTAAGGGGGGGGGTAGAATGCCTTTGTATTTCATTTAAAGGAGATTAATGAGCGGTTTTTATCCGTTTGATGTTAAGCCCGAAACGTTTTACGAAAAGGGCGACTTTGAGGTCGTTTACGGTTTTAGCGGTAGTATGGGCGGCTGGCGCGTAGGTATGAGGTGGAAAAACTCTATAGAGGGCAAAAACGGCTATCCCGTTACCAGAGGCGGCGAGCCTTGCTATTTTTTGATTTCCGAGGAGCTGGCTGCGGGGCTTTTAGAAACTTTACCTAGCCTTGGCGAGTCCAAAGACGGGCAAAGAAAAGAAGCTATCAAAAAACTAAAAGGAAAAAATAAATGAAAAAGTTAAGTTTGGCGTTGGCCGCGGCGGTACTCATAGGCTGCGGTAGCGAAGGAGACAAGACAACTGATAAAGCACCGATTGAGGTACAAGCTAGAAGAGGAGCGGTTATCATAACCTCGCTAGAAGACGGACTTAGGATACATAGCGTAGTTGTAAACAGAGGAAACTGCCCTGCATTTTGGAGTAAAACATCTAAAGATAATAAATATTATTTTAGTTTTGGTGCTAGGAAGGATAAATACAGCGTGAATGTAGATGATGCTAAAAAACACGAAACGATCGAAACTCTAGATATACCTGATTTTTACGATAAATACGGCAAGGATAATGCGCTTGAGCTTAATTTTGGAGAGAAAAGCGGAATTAGCGTAAACTGCGATCCTCTAGAAACGCAGATTGAGACAAATAAAGGCACTTGGCCGTTTAGTTTTAGATAAAACTTTAAAATTTCGGCGCTTTGGGTTTTTGCTCTCGCGCCGAAATTTACCGCCGCCATCGCACGATTCCAAGCCGTAAATAAAATCAAATTTTCGCGCGATTTTCGCTCAAATTTTACCAAACCTACGACTTTTGTTTTGGAATCGACAAAATTTCGTAGCGGCCAAATTCACGCTCCTCTTAATTTTCGACAAAAATACGATCAAATTTGACCCGCGCGCAAACGACGACAAATTTTTACATTCGTCAAATTTAAGCCCAAGATAATTTCCCGAGCAAAAAGCGACTAAAATTTGGCGATTAAATTTTACGAGCGAGCCAAATTTGCCTCACTCCTCAAACAATCCTTTTTGCGTATCCCCGTCAAATTTGAGCTTAAACACCTCGTATGCTTTGGCGCTTGCTAGCCTGCCTTTTGCCGTGCGCTCGATGTAGCCGTTAGCGAGCAGATAGGGCTCGATCACGTCCTCGACCGTGCCCTCGTCCTCGCTTAGAGCTGCCGCTATCGTGCTTAGACCCATCGGGCGGCGTTTGGCGGCGAGCAGGATTTCTAGGTACTTGATATCCATCTCGTCAAAGCCGATGTCATTTACGCCAAGCGCGTCCAAAGCCTCTTTGGCGCGAGGTTGCGAGATAACGGCTTCGTCGTTTACCTCGGCGAAGTCTCTTATTCGCTTTAGCAGTCGTAGCGCGATCCTAGGCGTAGCGCGCGAGCGAGCGGCGACCTCGAGAGCGGCGGCTTTTTCGCACTCTTTGCCAAGCTTTACAGAGGCGATCTGCACGATACGAGCTAGCTCCTCTCTGGTGTAAAACTGCAACCTAAAATCCATCCCGAACCTATCTCGCAGGGGTGCTGAAATCATGCCAGCGCGTGTCGTAGCGCCGATGAGCGTAAATTTAGGCAGGTCGATTTTGATCGTCTGCGCCGCAGGCCCCGAACCTATAATGATATCTAGGCGAAAGTCCTCCATCGCAGGATACAGCACCTCCTCGATCGCGGGGCTTAGGCGATGTATCTCGTCGATAAATAGCACGTCGCCCTCTTGGAGATTGGTTAGCACTGCCGCTAGATCGCCGCTTTTTTCTATCATGGGCGCGGCTGTCATCTTGATGCTCACGTCCATTTCGTTTGCGATGATGTGCGCCAGCGTCGTCTTACCAAGGCCCGGCGGTCCGTAGAAAAGCACGTGGTCTAGGCACTCGTCGCGCTTTTTGGCGGCCTTTATAAAGACGCCTAAATTTTGCTTGATCTTTTCCTGTCCGATGTAGTCCTCAAAGCGCGTGGGGCGCAGCGACACCTCAAAATCGCTCTCGAAGCTTATTTTTTCTATTTCGACTATTCTATCCATTTTTTTCGGCTCTGTTTTTCGTAAATTTGCCGCATTTTACAAAATTTTGGGTAAGTTTTGGCTTTGGGCTCGCTTGAAACCAGGCTTCGATTTAGGCGCCAAATTTGACGCCGTAAATGATTTTAAAATCGTATAAAGTAAAATTTGCTTTCAAATAAAAGATAAAATTTATCCGTCTGGCCGAAGCGGATAAATCTCAAAAATCAGCTTAAATTTGACGAAAAACACAGGTCGCGGCCGACCAAATCGGTCCGAGCTTAAAACTCCGCTATCCTTGCCTTTAAAAGCTTGCAGTCGCTATCGTTGCCAAATTTACACCCCTCTGCGATGGACTCGAATTTTTCGTAAATTTCGATATTTTTCTCGTAGTTTTCAAAACCCAGAGCCCTGCAGCCGTCGTCGTTGCCAAGCTTGCAAGCGCGCGAATATCCGTCGTAGGCGTCGTAAACCGCAAACTCCACGCCCTGCGCGTGCTCGTAAACGTAGCCCAGAGCATAGCAGCCAAGCGCATTTTTCATGTAGCACGAGGTGTCAAAGGCCTTGTGCGCGCTTGCTAGATTACGCTCTGCGCCCAGCCCCTCATGCATCATTCTGCCGTAGTTATAGCAGCCCGCGCCGTCAAATTTCCTGCACGCTTTGGCGTATAAATTTATGGATTTTTTGAGATCGTTTTGCGATTCGTAGATAAGGCCCAGATTGTTGCAAGCCGCCTCAGAGCCCAGCTCGCAGCCTTTTTCGTAGAGGTGAAATATTTTATTTTCATCTTTAGGGCCGAAAATTTCCTTGACGTTTAAAAGCGCCAGATCAAAGCAGCCCGTGCCGTTTCCAAGTTCGCACGATTTTTCAAAGAAAAGCTCGGCTTTTTCGTTGCTTTTCTCGGCCCCTAGCCCGCTAAAATGCATACTGCCCAGCGCCGCACAGCTCATCGCGTCACCCTCCTGGCAAAGCGGCGATAAAATCTTAAAAGCCGCGTCATAATCGGCATTTTCGATAGCCTGTCTCGCAGCCTCCTCGCGCTTAGAAAATCGCTTCTCATTCTGTGCTTGCTCGTTTTGCTCGCCTAGGCTATCGATGCCTAGCCCAAAATTCGGATTTGAAGCTGTTAGCGCGCTAAAAAACGCCGCTAAAATCAATAAAATTTTCAAAACTTGCTCCTTGTTTTTGTGTCTAGCCTTGTTTTGATAGCCAAATTTGCCCGTCAAATTTGACGAGGGGCGGGTAAATGCAAGCGTTCAAATTTAAACCAAACTCTGTTCGTCAAATTTAACGCCTAAGGACCAAATTTGCCGCCGTTTGCCGGGTGATCAAATTTGCCCTGCCGACTAGATTTAGCTAAAACAAGCTAAATTTTGTACTCGAACTCCTCGCTCGGGAAGGTCTTTTCTCTAACTTCGCGGGCATAAGTTTCTACCGCCGTTCGTACTAAATTTGCACCGTCAAGATAGCACTTGACGAATTTTGGCTTAAACTCGTCAAAAAAGCCGAGCATATCGCTCCACACGAGCACCTGCCCGTCTACGTCGGCGCCAGCGCCGATACCGATGATGGGCATTTTTACGCTTTTCGCGATTTTTGCGGCGACGCTGCTAACCGTACCCTCTAACACCGCCGAGAATGCCCCTGCATGCTCCAGAGCCCGCGCATCTTCGATAAGGCGCGCCTCGTCGGCTTCGCTGCGCCCCTTTATCTTGTAGCCGCCTTCGTTTCGCACGAACTGAGGCATGAGTCCGATGTGAGCCATCACGTTTATACCCTCGCCCACTAGCCTTTTTACGATAGGAGCGGCTTTTAGACCGCCTTCAAATTTGACCGCATCTGCGCCCGCTTTGATAAATTTAGTCGCGTTTTTTAGCGCGGATTTTTCGTCCTGATAGCTACCAAATGGCATATCCGCCACTACAAAAGCACGTTTTGCGCCCTGTAAAACAGCCTTAACGTGATAAAGCGCGTCATTCATTTTAAGGCTAAGGGTGTCTTTTTTGCCGTTAAAGCTCATATTTAGACTGTCGCCCACTAAGATAATGTCGACGTAATCGTCAAAAAGCCTCGAAAAAAGCGCATCGTAGGCGGTTATCATCACGATAGGCTGAATGCTTTTTTTGTTAATTATATCATAAATTGTAACTTTTTTATTATTTTCTAGCATAAATTTTTCCTTAAATTTCGGTTTTTTATTTTTAATTTTATCAAAAAAATGTTACAATGAAAGCAATTACGTTAAAGGACGGCAAATGGGATTGCTAAAAAGCCTTGAAATCGACTATTCCTACGATATCGCGGAGGAGTTTTTGTCGCACTACGCCTTGATGTGCGATCTGATGGAGCCGCTCATAATAAGCCTAAGCAGACCCGATAGATACGCAGGTAGCATCAACGAACTTTTTAGAATTTTTCATAATATCAAGTCTGCTGCCGGCTTTATGAGACTAGATC
>CAUPYN010000162.1:0-4801 GCA_963515575.1 uncultured Campylobacter sp. | reverse complement strand
GAAGTATAGGCACATACTTTAAGGTATCTTCAAATACCTCTTTAAAATACTCATAGTCTTCATCGTAAATTCTCTCAAACAGCTTTTTATCATTTTTATAAAGCATTAAGGCTAGTTTAGCCGTATAGCTTCTATAGTATGATCTAGTGCAATGAATAGCGCCTGATATACTAAAATTATCTTTAAACTGCACCCTAAAATCTTTAGAGTACTCATTTATACACTCTTTTTGAGTTTTACTTATCCTCTCTCTAGCTATCTTCTGCGCTTTATCTTTTAACTTCGGATTTTCTTTCACTATCAGATTATAAAGATCGCTAAAATAGTTATCTCTAAAGGCGGTAGTTCTTGATTGGCATATAAAGTCTTCTAAAGAGTACTCTTTAAATTTATACTTTCCTTTGTCATCATAGCATTTAAAGCTGGGAGGTATCTTAGTGCCATAGTAGTTAGTTAGGTAGTCTCCGTCAAATGAAACACCGCCATTAACTTGCTCATAATCATCACTAGCTTTTTCACTAGCCTTACCAGGCATTAAAGGCTCGAATGGATACAAATTTTGCCCTATAAATACAAATGCTAGTAGTAAAATTTTAAATTTCATCTCTTATCCTTTTATTTAAATTTCTTAAATGTATTTGCTTTTTAAATACGTTACTCAAATTACCTAATTACTACTTATTTTTATAAAAGTTTTTTCTCATGTCATTAAGAATTTTTGAAGTGATTTGATTTATATAAAGTCTATTCTTTTTACCATGATCTGCGTAGTAATTTTCTACTTTATTAATTTTTTCATCGTTTGCAGTTTCATCTATATATCCAAATTTCCAAGTGTACTCATACAAATAAAATTCCGAGGCTAAATTTTTAAAAAGTATATAAAAATCTACTATGTTTCCGTCTCTGTCTTGAGTTCCGCCTTTAAACTCAACTATATCGCCATTAGCTGTAACGCTCCACATAGACATATCGTCGTAACAAAAACTCCATTTTTTCATTTTCTCTTTGTAAATAATGGCACACTCTTTTATGTCTATTGCCCGCCCCAGGTTGTCCTCATTATAATTACGTAAAATCTTTACAGAATAGCTATCGCTGCCTATTTTAAAATAATAGTTAGATGTGTCTTTGTATTTAAAATTTGGTATTTCATCTTTTCCCATACCGTTACAAGTTAGTAATGATACTAATAAAAATGCACTATTTAAAAATTTGAAAAATTTCAGCATTTCTAATCCTTGTGTAATTTTCTTTTCTATCTCTTTTGCTTTGGTTGTCGGTCCCCCTATTAATAACATAAGTTATTTTATCTACTACATTTTCATTATTTGAGTCATTTTTACTCTCATCTGCTATTTTATGCAGATTATTAGAAAGCCAAAACCATGCAGCACTCATTATCGCGTACTTTCCATATTCGGCTACTAAAGTTGGATTTTCTACTATATTATCTTCAGTATTAAAATTTTTATTAATATAGTTATTGAAATTTGAGTAGCCGTTTCTCCCAGTTAAATGAAAAAAGCCCCTACCTATGAAATTCCAACCATCATCTCCACCTTGATTGCCATTTTTATCGCTATAAACATGGTTGGCTATGGCTTTAGGTCTATCCTCTTCTTCAATAGCAATAAGTTCGTCCGCTTTATTTGGATTTTCTTTAAATTTGCTTCTAAAAACAGCTCTAAGTCTATCTGCGTTTTTATATAATATATTCTCGCTTAGTTGAAGTCTATTTCCTCCAACATCTTTATAGGCTTGCCCAACAGCCTATGTCTAGTATCAAGCTTATATTTGATATACATCTGTACTCCGTCTGTATCTCTTCTGTTTAGCTCATCTACCATCTCTTGCAGGATATATTCTTGATCTTTTTTTATATCGGTAAATACCCGTTTTAACATACTAAGCGTAAAAGGATAGTCTTTTATATCTATTAAAACCTTTACCCCCTCATCCCCATTTTCCCACATACCCTTATCTACTCTGGTTAGACTCTTTGAGTCGTTAAAGGAGTTTATGAATTTATCCATATTGTATTTACATTGTTTAGGTTTAAGCTTTTACCGCAGTATCTGCATTACTTCCTATTATATTGCCTTCATCGTCAAGATAGATCTCTACGTCTTTATACTTTTCGTAAAATTTAGGAGCTAGAGTTTCATTGAGATATTGTTTGCCTTTTGGCGTTAGGGCTACAAGTATATTATACTGACTCCAATCATCAGGCTTATCCCAAGAGGTGCAAGAGTATAGAACGGAGTAGCCCTCTTCGTAGCTTCTACTAAATTTCTTTTTATAAAAGAAGTTATCTCTAAAATACACCCAAGCTTCGTATTTAGAATTTCCGTAGTAAGACAAATTTGTAGGATAATCCGTTTGTTTATATTCATCATCCCAGTCGCATAAGAAGTCTATGTATCCTACTAGAAAGAGATTTCCTACTATGCTTATGTATTCGCTTATGTAGGTTGGGTTTGGGGAGTCTATGTCGTAGTTGCTTTCGTTTTCTGACAAGTATGGCATCATTTCGTCTGATTCGTGTCTAGGAGCAGATGCAACCATACACAAGCAACAATGCTCTAGAAGTTCTAAGATATCCGTCTTCGTAGTATTAGGTATAACTTTTAAAAATACTTCAATTATTGGTCTACAAAATAAACGATCATATTCTGTAAAAAGCTGCTCGCCTGATTCATGAATCATTTTAATCTTTTTCATTTCGGTTCCCATCATTTTATATGTACTTTCCACTGACCGTCGCTTATATTGCCTATTTTATCTCCGGCTTTTTTAACGGCATCCATCTCTATCGTCTCTCCGCCTGCGCTTGATCCCGTTCTATATTTTATAATAGTCTTTCCGTCATCTAGTTGATATATTATAATATCCTCTTTGGTTGTAATTTTGGTTTTTTTGTTTGTTATGGGGACCGATCTTTTTTCTATAAATTTAGCCCCTTTAGAAATTCTCTTCCAAAGTAAATCCAATTCTTTCTTATCATTAACAAGTCTTATAAGAGAACTATCTCCTTTTCTCTTTTCCAACCTCATAAATATCCCCACTATCTCTTCTCTAGTTAAGCTTTTAGATAGCCTTGCATCTTTTACGTACTTAACTATCTTTGGTGCGCTTTTTTGCGCAAATCTCGTAGCGCCGGGAAGAGCAAAGAAATCATCCTCCAAAGGCGGATCTTCGTCTTCTATATTAAATAAAATTTCATCCTTAGGAACTAGTATCTCTATATAGTCGCCGCTATCGTCTTTAGTTTCTATTCTTAATACGTTATAGTTTTCATCCTCTTTATTTTCTTCTTCATACTCTTTTTTTATATCCACCCTCATATGAGTCTTACCGTAGTTTGTATCAAACTGAAATTTAACTTCCTTGGTATCTTTGGGCTTATCGTTTTGTTGTTTGTCTTTAAGAGCGGCAAAGAATATTATACTATGTCCTCCTTGCTTTAGCTTGTCTAGGTCATCTTTTTTTATAACATCTGAAATTTTAAATGTTATCTCTTTACCCTTTTTATCTTTTAGCTCTACCACGTCTTTAGGATTTGATTTTGATACTTCGTTATACTCTACGGTTTTTATTACCTTATATCCCCATACTACCTCTTTATACTTTTTATTATCGTTTCCCTGTTCGTCTTTTTCTTCTTGTTTGTATATGGCTTTTAAAGTTATGTCTTCATTTGTTTTAAACGGATACTCGTTATCTGAGATAACGTTTATTATATTATTAGTTATATCTCTTAAAGAGGTTTTTCTTAGGTAGCAAAAGCTTTGGTTGTTTTTATCTTTATAGCTTAGAGATATTACTGCAGTATCTGAGCGTTTATGTATATCTTTGGTGGTATGGGTTTTACTTAGGTCGTTTGAATATATTATGAGCTTGGTATCTTTTTTGTTATCCGTATCTATAGGGATATTAAACGTAGCCGTATATGAGTTTTTAAATAAGGAGTCTTGGTTTTTTACCAAAGACGAGCTTTGGTATGCCGTTTTATTAGAGCAGTTATGAAGATATACCTTATCTATATCGGTAGCCTCTCCGTTTTCGTTTTCGATGATGAGATCTTGCAGGGTAAGGGTGAAGTTTGAGTTTGAGTAAGAAGTAGGCACGGCTTCGTTTCCGTAAGCAAGAAGAAGCTTCATGTCAAACATGCTTGAAGCCTTATCGTCTCTAAGGGTAAAGTTGTTTTCTTTAGCGAAATTTAGGAGGGTGAAATTTAGATAGGGCGTGGTTTGATTTAAGAGTGAGTTTGAGTCGTTAGAACCTGGGTTGCCACTTTGTTTAAAGCAACTCATCTCTATCATGCCCTCTTTTAGCTTATACTCTATCTCTTCTTCATCCCTTCTAATAGACGTAAAGTACGGGTTTTTCGGTTTGGTTTTATCGTTTGAAGAATTTTCGTCTTTTTGATTGCTTGCTTCGCTTTTGTTTTCGTTATCGCCATTATCTTCGCCTCGGTAAAGAGTTACCGTATCGCTTGAAGCAAATTTACCCGTAAAAGGATCAAGAGACTCTCTGCTTGTTTTAGCGTTTTTAAATTTTATCTCTTCGGTAGTAGAGACGCTTGGACTTTGGGCGGTATGATTGGTATTTGAGTTTTCATAGGGATTAAATATAAAATCCGTAAGTAGTAGCTCGCATAAATTTACCTTACCGTAGTTAGCTCTGCTTGGATTTAGCTCTTTTGGATTTAGCTCGCTACAATCAAACGGGGTTTGGCTAGCTAGCACTATGGTAAAGTCGCTCTTTTTGGGTTGGAAAATTTTAATAGGAGTAGCGG
>CAUPYN010000161.1:0-4822 GCA_963515575.1 uncultured Campylobacter sp. | reverse complement strand
GCTCTACTCCGCGATAAAATTTGAGTGGATGGGGTAAGAGGATTCGAACCTCTGGATGATTGGACCAAAACCAATTGCCTTACCGCTTGGCGATACCCCAATGTCTGTAAAAAAGAAAGGTGATTATATATATTTTTACCTTATTTGTCAAGCTTTTTGGCAAATTTTCGCCGTTTTTTCAAAGTTTTTCCATAAAAGCCGTGCTATATGAGCCGTTTAAGCGTCTGTTTATATCGTCCTGCCAGCTAGCAGGCAGCGCTTCTAACGCTCTAAATTTAGGCAATAAATCCAAATTTTCGCTCGGATTAAAAAACAGTTTATTTATCTGCATTACGCTTAGAGCATTTTCGCTTTTTTGCAAAACCTCTACCTCGCAGCCGGCCTTGCACGACCCGTTTTCAAGCACTTTATAGTACCAGCCGGTTAATCCCGTGGCAAAAATCTCTTTGGCTAAATTTGCATTTCCCCAGCGTTTTGCAAGCTTAAAGCACGGTTTTCTAGGCTGGGTTACTTGTAGCACCAGCGAGCCGATTTTATGGATGTCGCCAACGTTTACGCTAGTTTCATCTAGTCCGCTAACGGTCAAATTTTCGCCCATCGCGCCTAACGGCAAATTTTTAAGCCCAAGATAAGCTTCCCACGCGGGATAGTTTTCTAGCGAATTTGCAAACACGGCTTTATTTACGCCGCCGTGATGCTTGGTATCGGCCACCTCGTCGCCCTCAAAGCCAAGCTCGCCCGCGTAAATTTCACCCGTCTGCGCATTTTTAAATATTGCCGAGCGCCACGCCTTACCTAGCTCGTCCGTAGCCGCCGCGTTGCCGTACTGCCTGGCTTTACCTATCAAAAGCGCTTTTAGAAATGCCATCTTACCCTCACGCCACGTTTTGCAGATTTAGCCTGACCTGCTCGCCCTCGTCGTTAAACTCAAATCTCACCGCCCTAGCCCCGAAGCTCTTTGCGATCGCTTCTAGCGTATCGCGCGCGGATTTATGGATCTTGGACTGGAGCTGATTTATCAGGCGCACGGACATCTTTTCGACCTCGGCGCGCGCCTCCTCTATGAGCCTGTTTTTATCCTCTTCGCTAAAGCTACTACCGAAAAATCCGTTTAGCGAATCAGGCAGCAAAAACGGGATAAATTTGCCGTTTTTCTCGTCGTAAAATTTCATATTCGCGATCGAAAATTTGTATTTGCAAGGCGGCATCTTAATGAGATACTCCTCACTCGCGACGTTTACGATCTCTAGGCGCGGGCTCGTTAGGTCGTAGATGAAGTTTATCTCAAACTCAAATATCATCGAGAGCTTTTTCTCGCTCACCAGCCAGCGCAGATACTCCTTGCCAAAGCTGCCAAATGCATGGTCGGTTTTGGTCACGATCTCTTTGCTATAGACCTGAAAAACAGATAGCTCGCCGATGGATTTTAGCTGCGATATCTCGGTGCCAATCTGCGTTGTCGCGGGCTTTTGGGCGGTTTTTAAAGCTTTGTTAAATCTAAAAATCATAAATACGCAAACCGCCAGCAAAATCGCTAAAATAAAGCTCGTAACATCTATCATCTTTACTCCTTTAAAAGGCGATTTTAGCGAAATTCGTTAAAATAATCGTTAAATTTGAGCTTTGGGCTGTTTTGTATCGGTATAAATTTAACAGGCGTTTAGAACTTTGACGTAGTTTGGCAAAACCCGCACCTTTAAGATACGGGTTCAATTTTGACTCAAATTTGAAGCAAATTTAACGCCAAACCCAAATTTAGCAAGCAAATTTGAGCTCAAATTTAACCGCCTAAAACACCTGAATAAATTTAAAATCATGCTCTCTGAGCACTTTTTTGATGAGCTCTTGGTGATCCTCGCCCTTGGTTTCCAGCGTGATCGTGATGTTTGCGTCGCCGTACTCTAGGTTCGTGGAGAAGCGGTCGTAGTCGATTTTTACGATATTGGCATTTGCGATCTTTAGGCTATCGGTTAGGTTCATAAGCGCGCCTGGTTTATCTATCAGCGTGATTTGTAGCGCCATCTTGCGGTGCGACTTTATTAGACCTTTTTCGATGATGACGTTTAGCATCTGTACGTCGATGTTTCCGCCGCTTAGCACGATGCCGATACGCTCGCCGGCTTTAAATTTGACTTTTTTGTGCAAGATACTGGCGACGCCGACCGCGCCCGCGCCCTCGACCACGATCTTTTGCGTCTCGAGCAGGAACAAAATCGCGTTTGCGATCTCCTCGTCATCGACCTGCACAAACTCATCCACGCACTCTAGGATATTTGCCAGTGTCGTCTCGCTCGCGTCGCGAACCGCGATACCGTCGGCGATCGTGCGAACTGTTTTTGAGTTTATGCTCTTTTTAGCGCCAAAGCTGTTAAACATAGCAGGCGCGCCCTTTGCGCTCACGGCGACCACGCGGATGTCTGGATTTACCTGTTTTACGCAGCTTGATATGCCGCTGATTAGTCCGCCGCCGCCAACCGGCACGATGATAGTCTCAAGCTCGGCAAGATCGTCAAGCATCTCAAGCCCCACCGTGCCCTGCCCGGCCATCACGTACTCGTCGTCAAACGGATGGATAAAGCTCATGCCCTGCTGCTTGGCATACTCGACGGCGTAGGCGTAGGCTTCGTCAAAGTTATCGCCCTTTAGGATGACTTCGGCGCCTAGATCTTTGGTGCCAAGCACCTTTAAAAGCGGCGTGGACTCTGGCATCACGATGGTGGCGGGCGTCTTAAACTCGCGCGCCGAGATAGCTACACCTTGGGCGTGATTGCCGGCACTTGCTGCGACGACACCTTTTTTGCGCTCTTGTGCGCTTAAATTTGCGATTTTATTGTACGCGCCGCGGATCTTATACGCGCCCGTGCGCTGGAGATTTTCTTCTTTTAGATAGATGAGCGCGCCGCTTGCGAGGCTTAGTTTTGCGCTGTAGGCAAAGGGTGTCTTGTATACAAAGCCGCTTATCGTGCGTTTGGCTTGGATTATTTTATTTAAAGAGATCATTTTAGCCTTTCGTTTGTTTAAATTTTACTTTTCGTCGCTTTTGCTCGCGCGTTTATTTACCGTATTTTTGCTTACGTTTTCTTTATTTTTATTTATGTTTTTTGTTTTTGCCCTATCTGCTACGTTTACGGCGCTACCTCAAAATCGCGCTTAGCCATCAAATTTAGCACACTCAAGCCTTTGTAGCTCGATTTTTATGCACCTATCCTGCACGAAATTTATCCCGTTTTCGCGCGCGATCGCTCCCGCCTCATCGTTTGTGATACCAAGCTGCAGCCACAGCGTTTTCACGCCTTTTTTGACGGCGTCCTTTACTAGCTCGCTAGCAAACTCGCCTTTTCTAAACATCACGGCGATGTCGATATCTTGGTCTATTTGGGCCAAATTTCGATAAACCTTACGCCCTAAAATTTCATCAAATTTTGGATAAATAGGAAATACGTTAAAACCGCGCTCGATGAGAAATTTCGCAACCTCATTGCTAGGCTTGCTCTCGTCAGGACTAAGGCCCACGACCGCGATATTTTTAGCGGCGGATAAAATTTGCCCTAGATCGTTAGGCATTTTTACCCTTTAAAAGCACGCCGCACTCGATATGAGCGGTATTTGCAAACTGATCAAATACGGCAAATTTGACCGCCTCGTGCGTCGCGGCAAGCTGCGCTAGATCGCGCTTTAGACTCTGGGGCGAACAGGAGATATAGATGATATTTTCGTAGTTTTTGATGAAATTTATCACGCTCTCATCAAGCCCCGCGCGCGGCGGATCAACCAAAACGTGCGAGAAGTCGTAGCTAAAGATATCAAGCTCTCTTAGACGGTTAAACTCGCGCTCGCGCCCAAACGCACTCATCAGCTCCTCGGCGCTCATTCGTAAAAATTTGATGTTATCTACGCCGTTTAGTTCGCAGTTTTTGAGCGCATTTGCGATCGAGCTTTTGGATATTTCGGTTGCCAAAACGCGCTTAAATTTTTCCGCTAGCGGAACGGTAAAGTTGCCGTGTCCACAGTAAAGCTCAAGCAGATCCACGCCGCGCTCTACACACCCCTTCGCCCATGCGATCATCTTTTTGTTTACGGCGGTGTTTGGCTGGATAAAAGCTCCGTCGCCGAATGTAAATTTATAAATTTTACCGCCGATGTTTAGGCTGTCCTCTAAATTTAGATCGCCGCTTAGCAGCTTTTGCCCCTTTGCTCTCGCCGCTATCGTTACGCGCAGGTCGGCAAACTCGCGTGCTAGGCTCTCTATCTCGCTCTGCTCGGCCTCGCCTAGACGCTTATGGTAGAGCAGCGTCGCTAGTATCCCGCTCGCGCACGAGATAAACTCGGCGCCAAACAGCCTCTCTTTTAAAATTTGATTTTTCGCAAGCGCCTCAAGCAAACGCGGCATCAAATTTGCGATAGGAGCGGCTACTTTTGGACACTCATCTATCATGACGCGCCTAGTTTTGGCGCCGTGCATCGTGTACCTTAGCTCCTCGCCGTCGTGCCATATCCCAAACTCCGCCCTCGTGCGGTAAGCGGCCCTCTGCGAAGCGAAAAACTCAAATTCGCCGCTATAAAAGGACTCAAATTCGCGCTTTATGAGATCTTTTTTAAACTCAGCCTGCTCCTCATAAGGCATATCAAGAGTGCAACTACCGCATTCTCCTAGAAATTTACAAAATTTACCGGGCAAATTTAAACCCTCTGCCCGACAAATCTAACAACCAAAGCCGTAATCAAAAGCCCAAACGGCAGCACTATCCAGACGCTTAGGCCAAGCGCGACCGGGAAATATCCCACAAAAATACTGATCGCGCAAACCGTAAGTGCATAAGGC
>CAUPYN010000160.1:0-4823 GCA_963515575.1 uncultured Campylobacter sp. | reverse complement strand
TCTCAAGCTGCGCTAGGCGGTCGTTTATAGCGTCGGTAAACTCTTCGCTCATGTAGAGCTGTTCTTTTTCTTTTACCGCGTCGTATAGGCGTTTGTTGCCGTATAGCACGGCGTCCTTGACGCTAAAGTTTTCAAACGCGAATTGATCTTGTCCTAGCACGCCTACTTTTAGCCCGTTTTCTATGACGATCTCGCCGCTGTTTGCTTCGATCTCGCCTGAGAGGATTTTTAAAAACGTCGATTTTCCCGCGCCGTTTGCGCCGATGAGACCGTAGCGGTTGCCGCGAGTGAGTTTTAAATTTACGTCCTCAAATAGCAGCTGCGCGTTAAATCTCATCAATAAATTTTTGACTTCAAGCATATTTTTCCTTAAATTTGACTTTTTAAACCGTAGATTTTGCCAAAAAGTCGTTTAAAATCAGTATAAACTTCGGCAAAACGGCGTAGCGTGCTATTTGGGCCGGTTATAAAACGAGCTTAGATTTGATGAATTTATCTTTTTATCGGTAAAACTGCGTCGTTTTAGCTTAAAGTCCAAATTTTCGCTAAAATCTCCACTAAAATCCGAGCAACTAAAGGCAAAATCAAATGCAAGTCGCAAAAGTCCGCGCCAAAAATATCCTCACGCGCTCCAAAATCGGTAGCGGCGGCTACGCGATCAACCCGTACGTAGGCTGCCCGCACGGCTGCATCTACTGCTACGCCGAGTTTATGCGCGGCGTCACGGGGCATGAGGAGGCGTGGGGCGAGTTTTTGGATGTGAAGGATTTTGATACGGCAAGCCTAGTTAAATTTGCCGCTTCGCACGGCGGCGAGCGCGTATTTATGAGCTCGGTCACCGACTGCTATAATCCGTACGAGGCGCGCTTTGGGCTCACGCGAAAAGTCCTTGAAACGCTGGCGGGCTCGGATGTGAATCTGCAAATTTTAACCAAATCAAACCTCGTGACGCGCGACATAGATCTGTTGCAAACGATGCCAAACGTCCGAGTAGGCGTGAGTTTGAGCGTGATAGACGAAAAACTGCGCCGCATGCTCGAGCCCCGCACAAGTTCCGTCGCAGCACGGATTGCGGCGATAAAAAAGCTGCGCGCCGCGGGAGTAAAAACATATATATTCGTCGCGCCGATTTTCCCGCAGATCACGCCGGTTTTTGATATCATATCCCGCTACGGCGACGCGGCGGATGAGATTTGGTTTGATAGGCTAAATCTCTATCCAAATTTTAGAGATAAAATTCTAGCCTTTGTCGGGCGAAATTTCCCGGCGCTTTTGCCGCTTTATAAGCAAATTTATCTATTTGGAGATGATGGCTATTTTGAGCGGTTAGCGGATGAGATCAGGCTCGCGGCGCTGGAGAAATTTGGAAGCGAGAGCGGCGAGAGGGTTAGGATATTTTTTGAGCGGAGAAAATCCGGCGCAGATAAATTTGAAAGGCGAAAATGAACTTAATTTTACGGCTTGGCATTATAGTTTTGATCCTATACATCGCGCTTTTGGCGCTACTTTATTTTTTTCAAGAGAGGCTGATATTTTTCCCGAGCAAGCTTGAGTCAAACCATGATTTTAGCTTTGATCGGCCGTTTGAGGAGATAAATTTAGACGTAAACGGTACGCGCATAAGCGGGCTTAAGTTTTTAGCGCAGAGTAGGGGCGGCGGGCAAATTTACGGCGATGCGAACGGTGAAGGAAGGGCAAAAAACGGCGCGGCGATATTTTTCCACGGAAATGCGGGTAATCTGCAAGGCTGGGGCGGTTACGCACGGTTTTTTACGGATTTGGGCTATGATTTTTATCTGTTTGACTACCGAGGCTACGGCAAAAGCGGCGGCGAGATAAGCTCGCAGGAGCAGCTTTATGCTGATGCGGACGCGATGATGCAGCTGGTTTTGCGGGAGTATGACGCGAGCGAGGTCGCGGCAGTCGGTTACTCGGTAGGTAGCGGGCTAGCGGCTCGCGCGGCTCAGAAATACGGAGCTAAGCAGCTAGTTTTGATCGCGCCTTATTTTAGCCTAGAGGAGCTGGCGCGCGAGAAAATGCCGTTCGTGCCGAAATTTTTAATCAAATACAAAATCCCTACGTTTGAGTTTGTAGGCGGTTTTAGCGGGCCGGTGACGATATTTCACGGCGAGCATGACGAGCTAATCGGCGTGGATAACTCGCGCAGGCTATTTAAATTTCTAAAACCTGGAGATAAAATTTACGAGCTAAACGCCGGGCACAACGACATCCTAAGCCTAAGCGAGCTTTGGGGGAAATTAGGAAAGAAACTAGCTGAGTAGAGCGGGGTTGCGGCGGTAAATTTGATAAAGTAGGCCGGAGTTTGGCCGTTTAACGGTGAATTTGCTCGCTTGGGCTATCCTTTTCCTTACGGCACAATAGCTGAATTTTGGAGAGCAAGGAAACCTAAATATAGTTGGAAGCTTAAAAGACGAGGCTAAACTCGCCGTATGGGCGACGGCGGCAAAGGTTTTCGTTAAATTTGGATAAACCGTGCGGCAAGGTGAATTTAACTAAATCGCAACGGTGGTCTAAAATCAAAACAATAAATATTAAATTTTACCGCATAAGGCGCCCAAAATAATTTTAAACCAATGCTTGATCTAAGGCTATTTTGCATAGATAAAAAGGCGAGCTGGAGTATTTTGGCTCGCCCGTAACCTTTTAGGCGTAAAATTTAGCTTTTAAATTACTTAAAAGCGTCGTTTATTTTACCGCTTTTTCGGCATTTTTCGCGCTCGGCTTCGATCCTCTTTTTGGCCTCCGCGTCTTTGGCAAGCACGCTTTCATCTATCAAAATGCTCGGTAAATTTAGCGTAATCGCGCCATAAGAGCCGCTAAAGCCGCCCAAATTTTGCCTGAAATCTTTTCTGATGCGATCGTTTTTGCTATTTATGTCTCCGCCTTCGCAGTGAAAGTGCGCTCCGCCATTTAAACAATGGCATTTTATCTCCATATCTTCGTCGTATCCGTAATCATCCATGAAATAGACATTTTCTTTTAAATTTATACTGCTTCTCGGATTAAAAACCAGTATGGCTAAAATTTTATTACCGTGCGGATTTGATACCTCCCAGCGCACGGCCCGATAGGAGCTTAGCATAACCACGAGCGGTTTTTGCGCTTTTTCTAGCGTTACTCTTATTTTGTTATCCTGTGCGCCGCTTTCATAAACGGCAGCAAGCCAGATACCAAATTTTTGATCTTTTAGCTTTGCGGCGATTTCGCTTTGTTTGTAAAATTTTAGTTCATCCTTAAAATTTACCGAAAGCCTAGTCGTGTGCCAGTTGTTGGCGAACCAAACTTCTATCTTGTGGCGTCCCTTGTTAAATTTGTGTATAAGCGATATGATTTCGGCGTTTTCGTAGTCTAATATCTGTTCGCCGTAAACAGAGATGCTTAAATTTGCCTGGCTAAAATCGGCTAAAATCATCTGCTGCGCGTCTTGTTTGAAATCGAAATTTCCAACCCAGTAGGCGATAAAATTTTGCGAAGGTATCTTATGAAACTCATCGTAAGCAAAATTTAAATTTATATTTTCAACCGTTTCAGAAAAAACCACGTTTTTTGAATCGTCTTTATTTAGATAAAAGGCCAAAAATTTACCCGTAGGTATCTGTTTGCCCGCCGTGATTTCGCTCGCCCATTTTTGTGCGTCGTTAGCGTTTGCTACCGCAAAAAATATGCAAAATGCTAGTAAAAGCATCCGTAGAATTTTCATTTTATCTCCTTTTAATTTCATTTTGCGTAGTTTATCAAAACGTCGTTTAATTTTAATTTTTTACGTACGGCTCGGTTGTAAATCTTATAGATTTATTTTAGTGCATTTAAATTTTACGCTCAGTCGTAAATTTATCGTTTGGTTATGTTTGCGACGCGTATAGTAAAGCTAGCTTGGGGGGGGGTGATCTTGGGTTGGACGGACTGCAGAATCGTCTAAAATAAAAATGTTGATTATTAATATTAATTAAAGCAAAAAATACAATACGCCTTATTTTTTAAAAGGTGTAATCATGAATTCACAAACTAAAGAGCGTTTCGGTTTGGCCGCATTGCTAGGCATTCCTATCGGCATTATGTCGGCTTTTGTTAAATGGGGCGGGGAATTTCCGTTGCCGCCGCGCAGTCCAAAAGATATGTTTGACGCCGCTTGCGGTCCGGAGGGTCTTATTAGGGCGGTGGATCAGACCAAATTGCTCGCGTAATTTTCTAAACCCGCCGTATGTATTTTTACGCGATTATTTGGGTATTATAGGGCCCATATGCCGCGATTTACGAGTTTGCCGGGCATGCGTTTAACTACGCGCATTTTACGCATATTTTGTTTGCGATCGTTTTTGCGGTCGCTTACTGCGTTGTTGCGGAGAGATTTCCGAAAATCACGCTTTGGCAAGGCGTTGCGGTCGGTATTTTAGTTAATATCGCCGTTCACGTGATTACTTTGCCTATTCTCGGCCTTACGCCGCCGCTTTGGACGCTGCCTTGGTACGAGCACGTTTCTGAGTTTGTCGGACACGCGCTATGGTTTTGGTCTATCGAACTTATGAGGCGAGATTTGCGAAATCGTATCACGCACGAGCCTGATCCGGCTGATTGCTGCGATTCTTGCTGCTCGAAATAGCTTTATTTTCCGCCTAAATTTTGGGCGGAATTTTATCATTTTTTAAAATTTAAATTTATTTGACCCCTTTTTACCTTAAGTAAATACGATTTTATCAAGCTTTTTTCCAAAATGTTTTACGAGTTGCTTTTAAGAAACGTCGGGTAATGCGCTGTTTTATCAGTTTGCTCGCAAATTTTGCCGATATTGCGGGTAGTGCGGG
>CAUPYN010000159.1:0-4912 GCA_963515575.1 uncultured Campylobacter sp. | reverse complement strand
ACATCGTCCACGCGGTAGTTATTTTGCAGTTTATCAAAAAGCACTTGCCAAAAGCGAAAATAACGTGGTTTGTAGACGCCAGATTTAGCGAGATTTTATTCCTTTGTCCGCAAATTTCGCGCGTCGTATCGCTACCGCTAAAAAACGGCGAATACAAAAAAAGCTTGGAGCTGATCGCGTCTGCTAAGCAAGAGGGCGAATTCGACTACGTCATCGACCTGCAAGGACTTCTTAAGTCCGCCGTGGTTGCGAAGCTTCTTGACAAAAATAGCTACGGATTTGACAAATTTAGCGTCAAGGAACCGTTAGCGGCACTGTTTTACGGGCATAAATTTAATTGCGACTACGCCCAAAATATCATCTTGCGAAATTTGAGCCTTACGGCTTTTGCTCTGGGTTTTAGCTTTAGCGAGGATGAGATTTTAGCCAAGCAGCCTTGTTTTAGCGCTTCGCAAAGTAAATTTGAGAGCTCGAAAAAGAAAATTTTGATCGCGCCTTTTGCTAGCGAGCCGAGTAAAATTTACGATAAATTTGGAGACGTTGTCGCTCAGCTAGACGAGCCGCAAAATGAAATTTTCGTCTGCTTTAACGGTGAAAACGAGGAGAAAAAAGCCATAAATTTTATCAAAAACTCAAACGCGAAAACGCTAAATTTGAGCCTAAAAGAACTCGTGAGCTTCATCTCAAGCTGCGATCTAGTTATCGGCAACGATAGCGGCGTGACGCATATCGCCTGGGCGCAAAATCGCCCCTCTATCACGCTTTTTGGTAACCGCCCCGCAGAGCGAAACGCCTTTGCGAGCCCCGTAAATTTAACACTAGACGCGGGCAAAAAAGTTGACGCGAAAAAGATAGACAAAAGCGACTTTTGCGTGCGAGATATCGCGCCGCAGGCTATCGCAAACGCGGCAAAAAGGCTACTTGATGCGTGATTTATTTTACCTTTGGCTTTATAGATTTTTTAAATTTATCTTTACCGTTACGCCCGAGTTTTTGCTGGATCCTTTTTTAAATTTCATCGCGTTTTTGTTTTATAAATTTGACGCCAAACACACAAAAATCATCAGAACAAATCTAAATTTCGCCTACGCTGGCGAGCTCGCGGCCGCGCAAAAAGAGCAAATCATAAAAGACACCTACCGAAACTACGCCAAATTTGCGGTAAATTTTATAAAAAATCAAAACGCGAGCAAGGAAAAAATCCTAGAAAAAGTCGAATTTAAAAACGAGCAAATCCTGAAAAACGCGCTCGCCTCAGGCCGCCCGATCATCGTGCAAACCGCGCACTACGGGCAGTGGGAGCTCTTTTCGCTGGCGATGGCGGCAAAATTCGGCGGCGTTAGCATCGTCGGACGCGCTCTTGATAGCGCGGTCATGCAGCGTATTTTGGCGGCAAATCGCACCCGCTTTGATATCGAGCTAATCGATAAAATGGGCGGCGCCAAGCAAATTTTAAAAGCCGTTAAGGCGCGCAGGCTAGTAGGCATCCTAGTCGATCAAAACACCGCAAAAGACGAGGGCGTAGAGGTTAAGTTTTTCGGGCGAAAAGTCCTGCATACCCCTGCGGTTAGCATTTTCGCGCAAAAAACGGGCGCGCTCATCGTACCGGCCTTTATCCGCGAAAAAGGGGCAAAACTCAGCGAAATTTGCTTTTTCCCGCCGATTGACATTAGGGATTTTGACAAAGATGAAGCCGTGCTAAAGGCCACGCAAGCGCAAGCTGACGCCACAGAGGCCGCCGTACGCGAGAAGCCTGGCGAGTATTTTTGGTTTCATAAACGATTTAAGCATTTTAACGAGGAAATTTATAAATGCTAAGCGTAGTTATCCTCACGCTTAATAGCGAAAAATACCTCGCCGAGGTGCTAAAAAGCTGCGAATTTGCAGATGAAGTCGTCGTGGTCGATAGCGGCTCGCAGGATGCTACGGAGCAAATTTGCGCAGGGTTTAAAAACGTCAAATTTCACAAGCAAAAATGGCTGGGATTTAGCGCGCAAAAGCAGCTGGGCGTGGATCTAGCGCGTAATCGCTGGGTTTTCGTGCTAGATAGCGACGAGGTGATTTTAGAGCCTTTGCGGGAGGAAATTTTGCAGGTTTTGCAGCGACCCGAGTTTTGCGCGTACGAGGTGGCGCGCGCAAATATCTTTTTCGGCAAAGAAGTGCGCACTATGGGGCTTTACCCGGACTGCACCGTTAGGCTTTTTGACAAGACGCGGGCGGAATTTGACGGGCGCGAGATACACGAAAAGGTCGTTTTAAAAAGCGCGGCAAAAACGGACGAGCAAATCTCGGCGGACGCCGCAAATTTAACCGCCGCCAAAAATCAAATCGGCAGACTAAAAAACCACTTCAAGCACTATGCCTACGACAGTATCGAGCAGTTTATCGCCAAGCAAAATCGCTACTCGAGCCTAGGAGCAAAGGGTGCGAAATCAAATAAATTTAAGGCCGTTTTAAACCCCGCGTGGACGTTTTTTAAGCTATTTTTCCTAAAAGGCGGCTGGCGCGAGGGCTGGCGCGGCTACGTGATAGCAAGGCTTTATGCGCAATATACATGTTGGAAGTACGTAAAATGAAAGATAAAAAAATCAAAATCCTAGTTATGAAATTTAGAAACATCGGCGACGTGCTACTCACGACTCCGCTCGTAGAAAACCTGCGCCGCATCTACCCTGACGCGCAGATAGATTTCGCGCTAAACAAGGGCACCGAGGCGATGATCGAGGGCAACCCGAACATCCAGAACATCCACGTCTACGACCGCGCAAATATAAAAGAGGTCGGCTTTTTTAAACGACTTTGGCGCGAGCTAAAGTTTATCCGCGCGATCAAAAAGCAAAAATACGACATCGCCGTGCAGACCACGACGGGCGACCGCGGCATCATCGTCGCCAAATACGCCAAGATAAAAACCATCGTGGGCTTTGAGGGCAAAAATAAGACCGTGACTAAAATAATAACGCACAAAGCCCCTAAAATAGGCGGCCTGCGCCACACCGTGGATCGTAATCTAGACGCCCTGGCCGCGCTAGGATTTGAGCCTAGCGGCAAAAGAGTTAGCGTGTATTTTGATCCAGAGTGCATCAGCCATCTAAATTTACCGCCTAAATTTATCCACGTGCATCTAACTAGCCGCTGGATGTTTAAGTGCGCGGACGACGAAACTATGGCCGCGATAATCGACTTTTGCGAGGGCCTTGGCGTGCGGGTCGTGCTAACGGCCGATAACAACGACGCCGAGCTAAAAAAACTAGCCGACGTGCTGGCGCTGTGCTCCTCTAGCCCCGTAAATCTAGGCGGCGAACTCACCCTAAAACAGACCGCCGCGCTCTCAAAGCGCTCCGCGATGTTCATCGGCGTAGATACGGCGATCATGCACCTAGCCGCGGCCAACGACGTGCCCGTGATCGCGCTGTTTGGGCCTAGCGGAGCGTTTGAATGGGGTCCGTGGGATAACGATCTAAACGCAAACGGCTACACGCAGCGCAACGGCAACCAAACTATGGGCAAGCACGCGGTATTTCAAAAAGACTGGGACTTCGTGCCGTGCGACAAAGAGGGAATGATAAAGCACGGCGTGGAGCGAACGCTGATGAGATTTGAGGGCGAGGAGCTAGAGGCGATAAAGAGCAAAATCAGGGAAAATTTGAGCCAAAGCTAAGCGTGCTTTGAAAATGCGGCCGTTTTGGTTAAATTTTACGAGTAAATTTGAGCCGCGAGCGGTAAGTTTGGCCATTAAATCTATCGGCTCAAATTTTGTAAAGTCAAATTTGATTTGAACGCTGGCCGTTAAATTTGACCTCCTTGATTTTATAAATTTTGGCGCTTAAATTTGACGGCTAGGCTTTCTTTTCGTTAAACATATACGAAATCACGAAAACGATCAGACAAACGGGCGCAACGATAACAAACGCTATACTCAAGACTGCCGCACGCTCGCCCAAAAAATACCCCGCCGCGAGGCATGCCAAAAACCCGCCGTAAAAAGCGCCGAGCGATAAATTTTCTACCGTAAAAAGCAACAAACTAAGATTTGGATTTTTTACAAACAGGTTGCTTGGCTTAATTTAAACAAATATCAAAACAGCGCGCAAGCCAAATCGCAAATATTGCCGCAAAAACGGCAATCCTTAGCGCGCCATCGAAAGGCAAAATCGCCAAAATCAATGCCGCTGCCCACCCAAGCGAGCAAGAAAACTATCGGCACCGCCAGCAAGTATCTCGCCGTCCTGTGAAATTTATACCTTTGTTCTGCGTTCATCGGTCTTAAGTCCCTTAAATTTTTTAACAAAATTCATATTAGAGAATTTAGCGCATCTCTATATCTCTACCGCCCAAATAATTTTCTTCCAGCAGATAATTTATATTGCCGCAGTTATCAAATTTAAACCCTTTTCCAATACCAACTACGGCATTTTTTCTCTCTTTATAGCATTTCTTCACGATAATAAAATTTCCTCTCTCTCGTATCGCACAGATACTCCGAATGGTTAAATTGCATATAATTGCCGTTAAATATAGCGAATTTATCAAGGAACAAAGTGCCTGTGACTTCTTTCTCGCCACCGTCAACCATAACTATCGGTCTGTCAAATCCAACGCTCATATCTTTCAAATTTATTTTTAGATATTTCTTTGGACCGGTTTTTTTTAGCCTTTAACTCTTTCATCAGTATCTGCTCGGTCGTTTTTCCCTCCTGGTAATATTTTTCTAATACTTCAAAACAATTTGATAAGTTTATATTTTCTAGTTCATAGTATGCAACCTCGTATCTACTGGACCAAAGACTACCGAAGGTTTTTAACCTATAATTATCAATCATCCAATATAACTTTACGTCATAGTCCAAATATGCCCCTGCTACTCTTTTATACAGCTCCTCTTTGGGTAAAATTCTATCCTCTTTGAGGC
>CAUPYN010000158.1:0-4933 GCA_963515575.1 uncultured Campylobacter sp. | reverse complement strand
TGGTTAGCGTGCCAGTTTTATCAAATACCGCGTATTTTACGCCGCCAAGAACCTCTAAAACTTCTGGATTTTTGATGAGGATTCCGTTTTTAGCGCCTAGAGATAGCGAGGAGACGATAGCTATCGGGGTAGCTAACCCAAGCGCGCAAGGACACGAGATAATTAGCACGCAAACCGCGCTTAGCAAGCCTTGCAGCGCATTTCCCGTAAGCGCAAACCACGCAAAAAACGTAACGACGGCGATAGCGATCACGCTAGGTACGAAGATATTTGCCACGCGGTCGGCAAAGCGGCTAATAGTCATCTTTTTGCTCGACGCATCGCTTAAAAGCTCTAAAATTTGCGACAAAAGCGTTTGATTAGCGAGCTTTGTAACCTTTACGTTGATGTAGCCGTTTAAATTTATCGTTCCGGCATTGACCTCGTCGCCTTGTTTCTTGTAGACAGGGAGGCTCTCGCCCGTTAGCATCGAGGTATCGATCTCTGCGCCGCCGTTTATCACGACTCCGTCGCAAGGCACCGCGTAGCCACTCTTTACGACCGCGACGTCGCCTATTTTTAGGCTCACGGCATCCACTTCCAGCGCGCTGCCGTCTTTTTGTAGTACGAGAGCGGTCTTTGGCGACATATTCATGAGCGATTTTATATAATCGCCCGCGCGGGCTTTTGAGCGCTCTTCTAAAAATTTACCAAGCAGCACGAAAGCCGTTATCATCGACGCGCCAGAAACGTAGAGGTGGCGCATGTTTTCGGGTAGGTGCTCGCCCGCGATAAAAACCCCCAGCGAATATGCAAACGCCGTGCTTGTTCCTAGCGCGACGAGTACGTTCATGTCGAAATTTTTATTTTTTAGCGCGCCGTAAGCATGGATGAAAAAATCCCGCCCGCACGTAGCTATCGTAATAAAGGCAAGCGCCAGCATAATAGCTGATTTTGCCACACTTGGCTGCTCGCTCATCTCAAGCACCATGATCACCGCGCTAAAAGCTGCAGCGGCTAGGAAATTTCGGCGTAAATTTAAAATATGTTTCTCGCGTTTGGCTTCAAATTCCGCCAAATCCTTTGCCACGCCGTAGCCTAGTTTTTTTATTTTTTCCTCTATCGCGGCTTGTACTTCGGCGCTTTCTATGATAAATTCACCCGAGCCGTTTGCAAAGCTGACCTTCGCATCTATCACGCCGGCCATCTTTTTAGTTACGCGCTCGATGGCGTTTGAGCAGTTTACGCAGGTCATGCCCGCGATGTTTAGTTTGATATTTTGCATCAAATTTTCCCTATGACGCTAAATCCCAAATCATCCAGCTCCTCTTTAAATTTCGCCTCGTCCTTGCCGTCTAAATTTACGCTCACAACCCTTGGTTCTACGCCAAGATCGACCTTTATCTCGCCGTATTCATCACCAAGAGCGTTTTTTATGGTGTTTGCGCAGTTTTCGCAGTGGATATTAGCAACCTTAAATTTAGTCATTTTATCTCCTTTATCATATGGTAGTATTTGTGATAATTTATGATCATTTCGCAGTCGGTCTCAAAGCCCAAACGCTCGTAAAAAGCCATGGTTTTTGGCTTTTTTTCATCGACGATGAGAGCTACTTTTTTGATATTTCGTTTAGGCGCGAGGGCGAAGATAAATTTGATCAGCTCTTTTGCGATGCCTCGTCCACGAAATCTCTCGTCCACGGCAAGACTATCGATATATAGCTCGTCCGCGAAGCACTCGGTCTGCGGAAATTTATTTAAACCAAGCTCTCGCAAATGCGTCCTGATGGGCCCATCTAGCGCGTTGATCTCGCCTCCGTCGTAAGCGCAAATCGCCCCCGCGATCTCGCCGTCAAATTTGAAAACAAAAACGTTGTTGTAGCTTAGGCGGTTTATCTCGCTTCTAAAAAATTTATGCAAAATTTCATCGCTCTTAACGGGATCGCTCACGCCGCTAAGCGTAAAAGCGATGTTCTCCATGGCTAAATTTAACAGCTCTATGCAGCGCGCGGCGTCGTCTTTTTGGGCATTTAAAATCATATTCGGATTATAGGACTTAAAGCTAAATTTTTTGCTAATACGCTCAAAACCTCGCGTTTTTAAAAAAATGCAAAATTTTTTTAGATATAATTGGGCAAAAATTTTTAAAGGAACGAAATGGGACGAGCGTTTGAATACAGGCGCGCCGCGAAGGAAGCGCGCTGGGACAAGATGAGTAAGGTTTTTCCAAAACTCGCAAAAGCCATAACCGTGGCGGCTAAAGAGGGCGGCACCGAGCCTGATATGAACCCAAAACTCCGCGCCGCGATAGCTGCAGCCAAGGCGCAAAATATGCCAAAAGACAACATCGACGCGGCGATAAAACGCGCCAGCGGTAAGGATAGCGCGGATATCAAGACTATCTTTTACGACGGCAAAGGCGCGCACGGCGTGCAGATCATCGTCGAATGCGCTACTGACAACCCTACTCGCACGGTTGCTAACGTCAAGGCGATATTTAGCAAAAACGGCGGCGAAATCCTGCCTAGCGGAAGCCTAAATTTCATGTTTACGAGAAAGAGCGTTTTTGAGCTTGATATGCCGGCAAAAGAGCTTGACGAGATCGAGCTAGAGCTCATCGACTTTGGTCTAACCGAAATCGAGGAAGAAGACGGCGTGCTCTATATCTACGGCGATTACGCGAGCTTCGGAACTCTTAGCGAAGGCATCGAAAAACTGGGCCTAGAGGCTAAAAAAGCAAGCCTACAATACATCGCAAACTCGCCGATAAGTCTAAATGAAGAGCAAATGAGCGAGGTAGAAAAGCTGCTCGACAAGCTCGAAGACGACGACGACGTGCAAGCGGTTTATACAAATATCGAATAAATTTAAGGAACAAAATGAGAAACGACGAACTAAAAATCTACGACATCGACGCGGCCGAGCTTGCTAAGCTCAAATTTGCCGTGATCCATACCGAAAAAGGCGATATGAAGCTCGAGCTCTACGGCGACGAAGCGCCGCAAGCGGTGACGAATTTTGCCACTCTTGCCAAAAGCGGCTTTTACGACGGATTAAATTTCCACCGCGTGATCCCAAATTTCGTGATCCAGGGCGGCTGCCCGCACGGCACGGGCACCGGAGGGCCGGGCTGGCGTATCAAATGCGAGTGCGTAGGTCAAAAGCACAAGCATAAACGCGGAGCGCTATCTATGGCGCACGCCGGACGCGATACGGGCGGCAGTCAGTTTTTCGTCTGCCACAGCGCGCAACCGCACCTTGACGGCGTGCATACGGTGTTTGGACAGATCGCGGATGAGCCTAGCCTAAAGACTCTAGATAGCGTCAGGCAAGGCGATAAGATAAACTCGATCGAAATTTTAGAGAGTTTGTAAAATCGGGCGACAGCTTGAGCTATGATAATCCGCGCGATTTCGTTTTATGCGATTTATTAAAATTTTAAAGGATATTTCTTGAATCAAAACGCTTCAATCGCGGCAAAACCGCAAAAGCCTTTTATAGTTAAACTACTTACCAATCTCGCGTTTTGGGTGATTTTCGGTATCGTCGCAGGTATCGCCGTGGGCGTGTTTTTTCCCGAGCTAGGCATAGAAAGCAAGCCTGGTATCGATTACTTCATTAAAGCCCTAAAAGCGCTCATCGGCCCTATCATCTTTTTAACGATAGTCTCTGGCATCATAGGGCTTGAGAGTATGAAAGATCTAGGAACTATCGGGCTTAAAGGATTTATTTACTTTGAGGTCGTAAGCACTATCGCGCTAGCCGTAGGTATAATTTTCGGCGAAACGCTAAAACCGGGGCATGATATGCACCTTGACTATACGCAGCTTGACGCCTCTAGCGTAGAGAAATTTACGAGCCAAGCCTCGAGCATAGACGCAAATAGCGGACTCATAGCTCATACACTTCATATTTTGCGCGGTGCGGTTCCGGTAGACGGCATATTCCCTTACGTACATCTGCTTGATCCTTTTATCAAGTCAAATACGCTACAAGTGCTATTTATGGCGATCGTAACGGCGGTTATTATATCTTTTTTAAAACACGATCATAAAAGCAAAATCCTAAAACCGCTCGAGATAATTCAGCACTGGGTGCTAAAACTACTTACGATTTTGATGCTATTTAGCCCCGTCGCGGCGTTTTCGGCGATGGCGTATTTGATCGGTAAATTCGGCATCGGCTCGCTAATAGGCATGCTTGAGCTGCTTTTCGTTATGGCGCTTGCGAGCTGCTTTTTTATCTTCGTGGTTCTTGGCGCGATTTGCTATTTTGCGAAGGTCAATATCTTTAAATTTATGCGCTTCATCGCAAAAGAAGTCTTGATCGTATTTGCGACGAGTTCCTCAGAGACCGCGCTAGCTCCGCTCATGCAAAAGCTAGAAGCCGCAGGCATCCACAAAGGCGCGGTCGGGCTCATCATACCGACTGGATATTCGTTTAACCTTGATTGCACGAACATCTACTTGTCGCTTAGCGTTATTTTCCTCGCTCAGGCTTTCGGCATCCCGCTAAGCATCGAGCATCTGATACAAATTCTCATCATCTTGATGGTAACGAGCAAGGGCGCGGTGGGCGTTACGGGCTCAGGATTTATCGTACTTGCCGGTACGCTTGCCGCACTTCCTAGCGCAGGTATCCCCGTCGTTACGGTTGCGGTGCTACTTGGCGTGGATAAATTTATGTCCGAGATGCGCGCGGTAGGAAACCTCTGCGGCAATGCCGTGGGCTGCCTAATCATCTCGATCTGGGATAAAAAAGTAGATATGGAGAAATTCCGCTACGCCCTCGATCATCCGGACGAGTTTCACTTCCATTCGTAAATTTAAGGCGGTGGGCTTTTAGCTCATCGCCTCGCTCAAACTAAAATTCGTATTTAAATTCCAAAATCCTACCCTTATCGTCAAATTTAATCAAAAGCTCTTTGTCAAATTTAGCTACGATTTCGTCTTTTC
>CAUPYN010000157.1:0-5051 GCA_963515575.1 uncultured Campylobacter sp. | reverse complement strand
GCCTGACACCGTGCTGATGCCGTACCGACCGGCGGTACGAGGCGAGAGCAAGGGCGGTAAATTTAGCTACCGTTTCGGCGGAAATACCTGTCTAGCAGGCGATATCGTGGGACTTGACGCGGGCGAGCCGGAGTATAAATTTGATACGCCGCTAAGCGTGGGCGATAAGGTGATATTTGAGGATCAGATCCACTACACGATCGTGAAAAACACGACCTTTAACGGCATAAAGCTGCCTGATTTGCTACTTTTAAAAGAAAACGGCGAGCTTGTAACCGTTCGGGAATTCGGCTTTGAAGAATACGAGAGGCGAAACTAAATTTGATGCCGGGAACTGCGTCCTTTAGGGTGTAAATTTGGCATTTTACGGCGCCGTTTGGGTGATAAATTTAATCAAATTTTGCGGCGATCTTTTATTTGATTTGTTCCTGGCGCGCTGGCCTCATGAACCTGCACCTTTTTAGCGCTAAATTTAAAATTTAGCTTATCAGCCGCCGAATTTGCCGCAAATTTAATCACAAACAAAGTTAAATTTAATATAAATAAAATCTAGCTTATATAAATGAATTAATATGGCTGATTATAAATTTGCCCCATATTTTGATAAAAATACGTCGTAATAGCCTAAAAAAGCGGTACCTCGGCGCTAAGCTTGCATTACGTTATTTTTTGATATAATTTCATGAAAATCCGCAAAATTTAGCTTTTGGCTGGATGCCGAATTACGTGCGGCTTTGAGCGGACGAACAAAAACAAGGGAGATAGCATGACGAGAATTTTGAGTTTGCTTTCGGTTGTCGCCTGTTGGGTCTTCGCTATAGAGGCGAGTCCTAGCACCAACCAGTATCAGAGCAACGTCTGGGCTGCCGGTAGAATCGAAAACATCAAGCCTTACGAAGACGGTTTGGGACCGATTTTTACTTTTATTCAGGGTAACGACTACTTCGCTATAGCCGTATTGTCGCTGATTTTAGCCGTGATTGGGGCATTTGCTTTGCATTTTTTGATTATCGGGCCAAAGCATTTCAGCCACGACGGAAACAAAGTCTATGCATTTAGCGTAATAGAGCGCGTCGCTCACGGGCTAGCCGCGATATCGTGGATAGTGCTGGTGCCGACCGGTATCATCATGATGTGGGGTGCGGAGCTTGGCGGCGGGGCTTTCGTGAGATTTTGCAAAAATATTCACGGGTTAGCCACTATTATATTTGCAGTATCCGTATTACCGATGCTGATAGCTTGGACGAAAAGAATGCTACCGACGATCTACGACATCAGATGGATGCTGATCGTAGGCGGGTATCTTTCAAAAGTTAAGCGACCGGTACCTGCGGGCAAATTTAATGCCGGTCAAAAAGCATGGTACTGGGTCGCTATCCCTGGCGGTATCGTGATGATACTAACCGGTGCCGCGATGTTCTTCTTAGATTTTAAAACGCCTGACGTCGCTACTTGGCTAGGCGTACCGCAAATCGAAGTTTTAAGAGCTTCTGCACTAATCCATAACGTGCTTGGCATCGTGTGTGCGGTATTTTTCCTAGTGCACATCTACATGGCTGCTATTGCGATACACGGCGCTATCTGGTCGATGGTAACGGGATATAAAGAAGAAGAAGAGGTTTATGTGCTTCACCACTACTGGTATCAGGAACTTATCTCTAAAAATAAAATCCCCGTATCTGAATACGAAAAAACTTACGCGAAATTAAAATAATAAAAAAGGAGAAATTTTTCTCCTTTTTTATTTTAAAGCCTAGCCTAAAATCCGCCTTTTTATACAAAATTTAAAATCTTTTAGATAAAATCTCTCCTTAGACTTCAGGTTGAAGAGTAATAAAATTTAAGGAAAAATCAATGCAAATCGATTGTAGAAATTTGGCTTGTCCAGAACCCGTCATCAGGACGAAAAATACGCTTGAGAGCCTAAAAGTCGGCGAAAAGCTCGAGATTTTAGTAAATTCTATCGCTCCAAAAGAAAACATTAGCCGTTTTTTAAAAAATCAAAACGTCGAATTTAGCATAGAACAAAACGGCGCCGAGACAAAAATCACCGCCGTTAAGGGCGAATCAAAGCTTGAGTTAGCAAATTTTGACGAATTCGTCTGCGAGATCACGCCAAAGACTAAAAAAACAGCCCTTTATCTAAATGAAGAGCGCGCCGGTAGTGGCGATGTAGGCGTTAATTTGCTGGCTAAATTTTTAGGCGCGCTTTTGCAGGTAGAAAATAAACCAGAATACGTAATCTGCGTAAATAATGCCGTTAAAATGACTACAAACCGCGCACATGCGAGCTTTAAACCGCTTAAGGATTTAGAGGCTGCGGGCGTTAAAATTTTAAGCTGCGGCAGCTGCTTGGAGGCGTATAAACTCGTCGGCGATCTAAGCGTCGGAGAGATATCAAATGCCTACGAAATCATGCAAATTTTAACTACGCACGAGCAAATCAAGCTATGATTTACAACGACAAACGTCTCACGAAATTCGTTAAAGCGGCGGGTTGAGCGGCCAAGCTTGACCCGTCGGGTCTACACAAAACTATCGGCGATTTAAATTTAGCTCACCCGAATTTGCTCTCAAACATCGGCACAAACGAGGATGCGAGCGTATTTAAGATCACGAACGACATCGCGCTAGTGCAGACGCTAGACTTTATCACGCCGGTGGTAGACGATCCGTTTATATTCGGTCAGATCGCGGCCGCAAACAGTCTAAGCGACGTGTTTGCGATGGGTGGACGGGTGCTAAACGCGCTAAATATCGTCGGCTTTGATAGCTGCAACCTAAGCAGCGAAATTTTGGGCGAAATTTTACGCGGCGGGCAAGATAAAGTCGCCGAGTGCGGCGGCGTGATCGTTGGCGGACATACGATAGAGACGCAGCAGATGTATTACGGACTTAGCGTCACGGGCGTCGTTTCGCCAAGTCGCTTTTGGTCTAATAACTCCGCGCGCGAGGGCGACGCGCTCATACTCACAAAGCCGCTAGGAACGGGCGTTTTAAGCACGGCGATAAAGGCCGATCTGCTAAATTCGGCGCAGATAAAGCAGGCGGTAGAGACGATGCGGCAGCTAAATTTTTATGCCGTGGACGTGCTAAAAGATATCAAAGTAACGGCGGCGACCGACGTCACGGGATTTGGCTTTTTAGGGCATTTAAGTGAAATGCTAAATGATAAAATCAGCTTTGAAATTTACGCGGGTAACGTGCCTGTGATAGCGGCCGCGCGCGAGTTTGCCGATATGGGGATCATCCCCGAGGGCAGCTACAAAAACCGCGAATTTGCTAGTAAATTCGTCCGCGGCGAGGCCGACATCTTGCTTTACGACGCGCAGACTTCAGGCGGATTACTACTTGCAGTTCCGCAAAGCGAGGCAAATTCGGCTCTATCTCGTCTAAAGGGCGCCGGCTACGAAAACAGCGCCGTAGTGGGCATAGCTACGGTAAAAACGGAGTTTGGGATAAATTTGATTTAGCGCTTGCGACAAAATTTGTTGGCTTAGCCGGTAAGCCTTTAGTTTAGAAATCTAGTATGTTTAAATTATTGCTAAATATACTCGGTTATCTAGCGCATAAATCGTAAAAACGGCGCTAAACCGAGCAATCGTTACTTTTATCATTTACTTAAAATTTGCCGCCGTATATGTCGGTCTTTACATATTTGACCTAAAAGCCGTCCTAAGATTCGCATCTTTTTAAAATTTAATTTAAAAATCGCAAATATCCTTGATACAAATAGCTCAATAAACGCAAAATCGTCGCAGCGTCTAAATAGACTCAAATTACCTGTGGCCGGGCGCAGGATAGTCTTGCTTGCCGTATCAAATTTGACTAGAGCTTCAAGTTAAAGCGTAAAAATCCTCGGTTAAGTTAAATTTCTGGCTAAAATCGTATAATTAGCCTACTTTAGTAAAAGGAGAAAATATGAATTTTTTAGAAGCGATGAAATTTCGCCACGCGTGCAAGATTTTTGACGAAAATAAAAAAATCAGCGCGGGCGAGTTTGATTTTATCTTGGAAGCAGGCAGACTAAGCCCTAGTTCTACGGGGCTAGAGCAGTGGGATTTCCTCATCGTGCAAAATCCGCAGCTAAGGCAAAAGATCCGCGCTGTCTCGTGGGATCAGCCTCAGATCACGACTTGCTCGCATTTGTTAGTTATCCTGGCTAAGGTAGCAGAGGTCAAAAGCGTAGGTAAATACGTGGAAAAAATGATCGAACGCCGCGAAGACAAGGCACCTGATATGATCGGCGACAGGAAGAAATTTTACGGAGATTTCCTAGCCGGACGCTTCGGCGGCGATGACGAGCTAATCTATCACTGGTCGAGCAAGCAGTGCTATATCGCTGCTGCAAATATGATGACGGCCGCAGCCAGCCTAGGCATCGATAGCTGCCCGGTCGAGGGCTTTGACGAGGTAGCTTTAAATAAAATTTTAGGCCTTGATACGAGCAAGCAGCGCGTAGCTATCGTAGTGCCGTTTGGTTACCGCCTAAAGCCTCAACCTAAAAAATATCGTCGCGAGCTAAACGACGTCGTAAAGTGGATTTACTGATTTTGCGGTTTTTGGCCGTTAGCGATTTAGTTTGGCGGGTTACTCGGCAGCGCGCCCGTGATGAGCGTAAATAAAAACTCGTCCGCAGACTTCATCGCTCGCGGCGGCCAGATACCTGCGCCCATTCATAGTTTTAAAAACTAAATCAGTAAAGTCCGTCCGAAAAGTTTTAAAAGCTAAATTTACAAACCCGGCCGTAAAAACGGCGGGCTTTACTCTTATTTTACACTTAGAGCCCAAATTTAATCTTTGCCTCTTTTACGTCAATTTTAGCTTGCCCAGCCTTTATTTTTACGACCTTATATCTAAATTTACCCCGCCAAACTCCGCCTTTTATCGCAGCCTAATCCTACAGCTTAAATTTACCCCTTTTTATTTTTTACGCATACCATCGTAAATTTACCATAGCGTTAAATTTAAGCCTGGTTTTTAAATTTATCCCGGCTTAGCCGGTCCTAAATTTATCTCTAAATTCGCTTTTAAATTTTACCTAGGATTTT